>NZ_JBSFRK010000014.1:0-213109 GCF_053589195.1 Streptomyces sp. NPDC003379
TACTGTGGTGTGCTCTACCTACGTGGTATCCCCCCCCGCCGCCCTAGGGCTCGCGCGGCCCGCTGTGCGGCCCCCCCCGGCGCGTGCCGGTCGGGCCCTCACTGTGGTTCTGGTGTCGGCTCGCGGCCGCCCCGTCGAACCTGTCGATCCTGTCGGTCAGACGGCCATGGGTGCGCCCAGCATGGCGGAAGCTCGCTGGAGCGGGCTGACGGTGAGTGCGGGTGCAGGCGCGACCACGGGGAGGGTGCGGCAGGTGAAGCCGAGCTGGGCCATGGCCCGGAGGACCTCACCGGCGCTGAAGTCGCGGCGGTCCTGGCGGGTGATGACCTGGCCGACCTGCTTGACGGGGTAGTGGCGGCGCCCGATGATCACGGACTCCCCCGTGACCGGCTCGGGCTTCACGCCCTTCATCGTTTCCAGCACGCCGCTCTTGGTCAGGTCGAACGGGAAACGAGCGATGACACAGCGCATGACACCTCACAAGGAGAAGGGGAGAAGAGGGGGAGGGGGAGGGGGAGGGGGGAGACGGGGCGGGCCGACCGACCGACCGACCAACCGATCGCGATGAGCTGATTCAGCAGCGGGCGAGGGCGAAGCGCTCGCTGCCGTCGCTGATGTCACGCAGGCGGACCCGGTCCGTGTACCCGGGGCTGTCACGGATGGCGGTGAGCCGGGCCCGGGTGACCACGCCGGTGCGCTTGCCGTCCTCGTCGCAGACGAGCAGGTGTCCGACGCGGGCGCCGACCATGACGGACAGGGCCACCTCGACGGTCATGTCGTCCCAGACCTGCGGACCGGCTTGCTCCGCGGTGTCGACCGCCATCGTGTGCACGAGGTCGGCGCCCGCCGAGCGGAGCTGCGTCTGTACCGGCGTCAAAGGTGCCTCCTGCAGAGAATGAATCAGCTGGTTCTAGGCCGCCGCGTTGACAGGGGACTGCTGTACGGACGCGCGCCGTGCCGCTGAGACGGGGCGGCGTCGGCCGCGTGAGGCGGTGCCGCGCTTGGGGCGTTCGGAGACCGGCGCGGTGATGACGACCGGGATACCGGAGGGAGCCTGGGCGCCGGTGATGCGGTGCAGTTCCGCCTCACCGGAGCGGACCTGGGTGATCTGCGGACGGATCCCGGCGTCCGACATGAGGCGGACCATGCTGCGGCGCTGATTCGGCGTGACGAGGGTGACGACGCTGCCGGACTCGCCCGCGCGGGCGGTGCGGCCACCACGGTGGAGGTAGTCCTTGTGGTCGGTCGGCGGGTCGACGTTGACGACGAGGTCGAGGTTGTCGACGTGGATGCCGCGGGCGGCGACGTTCGTGGCGACGAGCACGGTGACATGCCCGGTCTTGAACTGCGTCAGGGTGCGGGTGCGCTGGGGCTGCGACTTCCCGCCGTGCAGCGCCGCGGCCCGCACGCCGCTGTTGAGCAGGTCCTGGGTGAGCCGGTCGACGGCGTGCTTGGTGTCCAGGAACATGATCACGCGGCCGTCGCGGGCGGCGATCTCGGTGGTGGCCGTGTGCTTGTCGGCGCCGTGGACGTGCAGGACGTGGTGCTCCATCGTCGTGACCGCACCGGCCGACGGATCGACCGAGTGGACGACGGGGTCCGTCAGGTAGCGGCGCACCAGCAGGTCGACGTTGCGGTCCAGGGTGGCGGAGAAGAGCATCCGCTGCCCCTCCGGACGTACCTGGTCGAGGAGCGCGGTGACCTGCGGCATGAACCCCATGTCCGCCATCTGGTCGGCTTCGTCGAGGACGGTGATGCCGACCTGGTTCAGTCGGCAGTCGCCGCGGTCGATGAGGTCCTTGAGCCGGCCCGGGGTCGCGACGACGATCTCGGCTCCGTTGCGGAGCGCGCTCGCCTGCCTGCCGATCGACATTCCGCCCACGACCGTGGCCAGGCGCAGCTTGACGGAACGGGCGTACGGAGTGAGCGCGTCGGTCACCTGCTGCGCGAGCTCGCGGGTGGGTACGAGGATCAGCCCGAGCGGCTGGCGGGCCTCGGCGCGCTGCCCGGCGGTCCGGGCGAGCAGGGCGAGGCCGAAGGCGAGGGTCTTGCCGGAGCCGGTGCGCCCGCGGCCCAGGACGTCCCGGCCGGCGAGGGAGTTCGGCAGCGTCGCGCCCTGGATCGGGAAGGGGACGGCCACGCCCTGCCTGCCGAGCTCGGCCAGCAACGGCGCGGGCATGTCGAGATCGGCGAAGCCCTCCACGGCGGGCAGCGCGGGAGTGGTCGACGTGGGGAGCGCGAACTCGCCCTGCGGAGCGGCGGGCCGACGGCCGTAACCACCGGAACGGCGCGGGGCCGCTGAGGCGCCGCCAGTACGGGCGCGGGGGAAGCGGTCGTTCGTGCGTGTGCGGTCGTTCGTGCGTGTGCGGTTCATGCGGGGAACCTTCCTTGATGCGGCGCATATCAAGGAATTCCCGCAACGATGAGCAGCGCAGAGAATTACAAGAATGGACCGTTGGTAAAACGGAAAGCGAATCCGACCGACGAGGAAAAACCTATGCGGCGTAGTCGCTGAGATGAGTGACGCGATGCGGACATTGAATCCGGAGCGTCGACTGCGGGGAGGTCATGAAGCGGGGGGCATTATGCGTACCCCCGCATGGGCATGAGCACCCGCGTACGGTGGGACTGCGGATTTCTCCGCGTCGTCCGCAGGTGAAATCACTGCGGGAAATGCGTGCAGCTGGGGCCCGCACCCCGAAGGATGCGGGCCCCAGCTGCAAGTGCGCGTATGCGTCAGGCGGGAACGATGTTCTCGGCCGTCGGGCCCTTCTGGCCCTGCGCGATGTCGAAGGACACCTTCTGGCCTTCGAGCAGCTCGCGGAAGCCCTGGGCGGCGATGTTCGAGTAGTGGGCGAACACGTCAGCGCCGCCACCGTCCTGCTCGATGAAGCCGAAACCCTTTTCCGCGTTGAACCACTTCACGGTACCAGTAGCCATGTCAATCTCCTTTGGGGCAGTACATCGGTATCCGCACTGTGCGGGCACCGTGTCGCCGCGATGATGACCCCGCCGGAAATGACCGGTAATACAAAAGTGTTCCCGTCGCAGTATGCGACCAGGAGCACTTGAAGTTTCGGGAACCACAACTGCAACTGAGACGACAGTAGCACGCCCCAGCAGCCCGCGTACGAAAAATAATTTCACCTTGCTCCCACTCTTCCCGCTGCGTCAAGAACTCTTCCCGCTTGGCTCCTTAAACTCTCACTTCGCGAACGCAGACATTGATTCCGAGGAGAGCGCGGAGGGCCCGGCTTCCGTGAGCAGCGTGGCTTCGATCCGGTCGTTGGTACGGTCGGCGCCACCTCGCCGAACTGGACGTTCAGGTCCGCAGCGCCGGATGTGGTCCCGATCGGTCTCAGGTGGTGTGGGAGGGGGCCGTGAGTGAGTCGGCTCCCCAATGGCTCCCAACCGGCCGGAGGCGGCGGGCCGTCCCCGCTAGCGAGCGAGCGCGAGTGCGTACGCCTGGTCGAGCAGTTCCCGCAGCGTCGAGGTGGTGGGTGCGACGGCGGTGGCGAGCAGTGCCGGGCCGCCCGCGAGGGGTGCGAGGACGGCGCACCCGTCCTTGGTGCCTTCGCCGAGCAGTACGGGGTCCCGTCGGACGTCGAGGCGTGGGTCCACGACCAGGAGCTGGCCGACGGCGCGGTGCCCGTTCAGGACGGCCGGGCCGTCCCAGCCGGGTTCCGGTGCCCCGTAGGCCGTGCGCTGGTCGAGCAGCGGACGCCCGGCACGGTGGACCAGGAGCCGGCTGACGAGGTGGCCCGGTTCCTCGTCGGCCCGGCCCAGGTGCTGCTCTTCCCGAAGGACCAGCCGTGCCGTGGCGGCGAGTTCGACGGTGTATGTCTGTCGCAGGTTGCTTCCGGCGGCGCTGATCAGGGGTTGCGGCAGCCAGCGCAGACGGGCGTTCTCCCCGACGGTGAGCCGCACGTCGTAGGTGGCCGCGTCGGTGGTGGGGCCGCGCAGGGCGAGCGTGGCGGCCGCCGTGGTGACCTCGAGGTCGGCCCGGTCCTCGGCGGTGATGTCGAGGGCGAGCCGGTCGCCGCCGAGTGGGGCGCTCATCGCGCCGATGATCCCCACCGTGGCGCCGATTCCGTCGGTGCGCATGCGCCGCAGGTAGAAGGGGCCGTCGCTGCGCAACTGCGGGAGGGTGGTGGCGCGTCCGTTGTGCGCGGCGCGAATCCGGGCCGTGGCGCGCACGCCGTTCGGGTGTCCGGCGGTCTCCTGGCCCTCGTCGGCCGCGGAGATGGGGTCGGCGGCGAGTTGTGGGACGGGGCTCATACGGCGGCTGCCCCGGCGCGCCACCGGGCGAGGTGGCCGGTGACCCAGTCGGCGACGTCGCGGATGCCGTCGTCGGAGGTGAGGTTGGTGAAGAGGACGGGAAGGTCGCCGCGCTGGCGCTTCGCGTCGACGGCCATGGTGTCCAGGTCGGCGCCGACGTACGGGGCGAGGTCGGTCTTGTTGATGAGGAGGAGGTCGGCGGTGGTGATGCCAGGGCCGCCCTTGCGGGGGATGTCGTCGCCACTGGACACGTCGATGACGAAGATCTGTACGTCGACGAGGCCCTTGGAGAAGGTGGCGGTCAAGTTGTCGCCGCCGGACTCGACGAGCACGAGGTCAAGGGGCTGGAGGGTCTCTTCGAGGTGCTCGACGGCTTCGAGGTTGGCGGAGATGTCGTCGCGGATCGCGGTGTGCGGGCAGGCGCCGGTCTCGACGGCGGTGATGCGCTCGGGCGGCAGGACGGCTTCGCGCAGCAGGTACTCGGCGTCCTCGCGGGTGTAGATGTCGTTGGTGACGGCGGCGATCTGCCACTGGTCGCGCAGGGTGCGGCAGAGCGCGGCGACGGTGGCCGTCTTGCCGGAGCCGACAGGGCCGCCCAGACCGACGCGCAGCGCGCGGCGGCTGCCGTCGGGGCGGAGCGGCGCGGCGCTGTGCGTGTGCTGCTGGGGGAAGGTCTCAGAGTGGTCGAGGTGCACGTCAACTCCGTTGTGCGATGGGGTGGATGGGGGTCAGGAGGCGAAGAGGCGGACGGTCCAGGCGGCGTGCTGTTCCCCGGTGATGTCAAGGAGGGGTGAGGAGGCCGACGGCAGGGCGTCGAGGCCCTCGGTCAAGGCGCGGGTCGCGGCATCGGCCGCGGCTTGGGCGACGTCGTCGGTCGCGCGGCCGAGGCGGGCCAGCAACCCCGAGGCATCGAGCGGGTCGAGACTCAGCAGACGCACCGCTGCGGTGGCCGGGCCGCCGATGTTCTCGTACGCGGCGGCATGGGCGGCGTCCACCGGGGCCAGCCCGGCGGTACGCGCGGCGAGGCCCAGAACGATGGGCTGGTGTGCGCCCCGGGGACGCGCGGCGGCCAGCTCTTCGAGTGCGGCCGAGGGGAAAGTGGCACGGGCCGCGCGCATCATCTGCCGGCCGAGTCTGCGGGCGACGGCACGCAGTGCGGGGGTGGGGGTGCGCGCGTCGGCGGCGTCGTCGAGCATCAGCGGGTCGAGCCCGGCGGCGGCTGCGGCGGCAAGACCGGCCGCCGTCAGGCCGGCGGTGTGCAGACGCCCGCGGCAGAACGCCTCCAGGCTGTCGGTGTCGTGTACGGCTTTGTGGGCGACCGCGGCCTCGACGCCGCCGGAGTGGGCGTGCCCACCGGCGGGGAAGCGGCCATCGGCCAGGAGGAGCAGGGCTGCGCGGCTCATGGGGGAGCGGCTGCCTTTCGCGGGGTCGGATAGCGAGAGACGGTGACCCGGCGCGGACACACCGTGCCCGCCCCGGGGCCCGGCCGCGGCGGTGGCGCCGAAGGCCGGGCCGACGCCGGATCAGAAAAGGAAGTACCGCTGTGCCATGGGCACTTCGCTGACGTAGGCGCGCGGTACGGTCACACCGTTGATCTCGGTGCGGGAGTCCCCTGTCGTCGCGCCACCGATGGAGACCTCGAAGGTGTTGTGGTCGACCTCGAGCGTGAACTCCTCGGCGGGTGCCCCCTGGGTGGGTGCCCCCTGGGTGGGTGCCCCCTGAGCGGGTGCCCCCTGAGCCACCTTGTTGTTCAGCAGCATGTCCTTCTTCTTGATGCCCCGCGTGTCCGTGATCGCGACGAACTCCTTGTTGAGACCGACCGTTCGCACCGTGCCGCCCGGAGAGCCCCAGGGGGCGGCAGTGGCCTGAGCAGCCCGAGAACTCACAGCCGCAAACAGGCCCGGCAGGCTCGGCAGGTTCGGCGGGCTCGGCACGTTCAGCCGGGTCAGCAGCTTCGACAAGGCCGGGAGGTCCAGCCGGTTCAGCCGTCTCAGCAGGTCCGACAGGTCCGACGTGTTTGTCAGGTTCAGCTGGTCGAGCAGTTTCGATACGTCCGACAGGCTCGACAGTTTCAGCTGGTTCAGCAGCTTCTTCAGGTCGGACCGCTTCGACAGATCCAGGTTCGACAGATTCACGTTCGACAGGTCCAGGTCCGACGGGACCACCAACTCCGCAAGCTTCGCCAGATCGGCCCGGATCGCCCGGATCGCCCGGTCCGACAGGTTCGACAGGTTCAACTGCTTCAGCAGCTTCGCCAGGTCCGCCAGGTCCGACAGGTTCAGCTGGTTCAGCAGGTATGCCAGGTCCGACGGCTCCGACAGGTCCAACGCCGCGACGGGAATTGGTTTGGCGGTGCCGAGTCGCCGGTTCAGCTTGGCGGCTTGGCCGGGGGCGGCGAAGTTCACCGAGTTGCTGCCCGGGGCGCGGCCGGTGGAGCCCCAGACCGGTCGCGGCAGGTAGGGCTGCGGTGTCGTGATCGAGCCGTTGGCGTCACCGGTCTGCGCGTAGGCGATCTGGCCGCGCTTGAGGATCCTGTGCGGCTTGACGCCGAAGAACTTCGGCTCCCACAGCACCAGGTCCGCCATCTTCCCCTTCTCCACGGAACCGACATACTTGTCGATGCCGTGCGTGATCGCGGGGTTGATCGTGTACTTGGCGACGTACCGCCGCGCCCGGTAGTTGTCGTTCGGGGCCCGGTACTTCTCATTCAGCGGCTTGAGTTCCTCATTGTTCGAGTGATTCCCGTTGTTGTCGTCTGCGATTGTTCGGACCTTCGCGTACTTCCGATCCTCGAGCAGGGTGCCGTAGCGGCTCTTCATGACGTGCGCGGTCTGCCAGGTGCGCATGATCATCTCGCCGATGCGTCCCATCGCCTGGGCGTCCGAGGACATCATCGAGATGACGCCCATGTCGTGGAGCAAGTCCTCCGCCGCCATGGTGGACGGCCGGATGCGGGAGTCCGCGAAGGCCATGTCCTCCGGAACGTCCGGGTTGAGGTGGTGGGCCACCATCAACATGTCGATGTGCTCTTTGACGGTGTTCACCGTGAAGGGCCGGGTGGGGTTGGTCGAGGCGGGCAGGACGTTCGGCTCCTTGGCCAACTCGATCATGTCCGGGGCATGGCCTCCTCCGGCACCCTCGATGTGGAAGATGTGGACGGAACGGTCACCGATGGCGTCCTTGGTGCTCTCAAGGAACCCGGCCTCGTTGAGCGAGTCGGCGTGCAGGGCGAGCTGGATCTTGTGCGACTCGCAGAAGGCCAGCGCCTTGTCGATCACCGCGGGTGTGGCACCCCAGTCCTCGTGCAACTTGAGGCCGATGACACCGGCCTCCAACTGCTCCTTCATCGCCGTAAAGTTCATCGTGTTGCCCTTGCCGAGCAGGCCGATGTTGACCGGGAACTCGTCCAGGGCCTCGAAGAGCCGGGTGAGGTGCCACGCACCAGGGGTCACGGTGGTGGACGCGCTGGCCTCGGCGGGGCCGGTGCCGCCGCCGATGAGGGTGGTCACGCCCGAGGCCAGGGCCTCATGGATCTCATCGGGACAGATGAAGTGGACGTGGGTGTCCACACCGCCCGCGGTGAGGATCCGGCCGTTGCCGGCGATGACCTCGGTGCTCGGCCCGACCACAAAGTTCTCTGCCGTCACCGATGA
The DNA here is from genome assembly GCF_053589195.1 of Streptomyces sp. NPDC003379. Lineage (NCBI taxonomy): Bacteria > Bacillati > Actinomycetota > Actinomycetes > Kitasatosporales > Streptomycetaceae > Streptomyces > Streptomyces sp. NPDC003379. The sequence continues at coordinate 7,932 of NZ_JBSFRK010000014.1, forward strand.
CAGTGGCACGTCCCACGAGTCACGGGAGAGCGGCTTGAACGTCGTGATCTCGTTCATCGTCTCGGGGTTGTACGCCTTGCCGATGGCCGTGATGTTGCCGTCCTTGATGCCGACGTCGGCCTTGATCACCCCCCACCAGTCGAGGATCAGCGCTCCCGTGATGACGGTGTCCACGGGATAGTGCAGCTTGTCGCCGACCTGCCACCGCGGGTTCTTGCCCTGCGAGTCGAAGTGGGACATGCCCATCGACTCCCGGAACATCTTCCCGCCGCCCCAGACCATCTCATTGCCGCTGTTGCCCGGCCCGCCCGCCCAGTCGGCTTCGATCTCGATGGTGAGATCGGTGTCGGCCAGGCGAACACGGTCCTCGGCGGTGGGCCCGTACAGGGTCGCGTACTCGGTCCGCTTCAGCTCGTTGCTGTCGTTCTCGTAGGTACCCATCAGACGGTCCCCTTGCGCAGTCCCAGGATTTCATCGGTGGCAGGGACGGCGCCGGTGGCTTTGCTTTGGACATAGCCCTCGATCTCAACCAGCTCGACGCAGCACACGTCTCCTGGCTCGAACCGCACGGACTTGCCCGCGGCGATGTTGAGCCGGCGCCCCTTCGCCTCGGTGCACTTCGAGAGAAGTGCGCCGTTCGGGGGATTTCTCCAGACGTAGTTCGGGGACGTGCCCGTGCGGACCTCTTCCACTGTGAGACCCGGATTGACCTCGGCGAAGTGGTAGTGCGAGCCGACCTGGATGGGACGGTCGGACGTGTTCTTGACCTTGATCATCTCCGTGGCCGGCGGCTTCTTCGGGTCCGGCGTGTTGAAATGGATCGACCTGTACCAGGCGGCTTTGTCATCGCAAACGTCGCAACAGGCGTACGCGTCGGAGGCGTCGCAGTCGACGGGGCAGTTCGCTTTGCGCGCCTGGGGGTGCTCGATCTTGCCCGGGTAGACCCCGCCTTCGGACTTCACCGCGGCATCCGGGATGGGGTCGTGGATCGTCACCAGTTTGGTGCCGTCCGGGAAGGTGGCCTCCACCTGGACGACGTCGATCATCTCCGGGACGCCGTCCATCAGATCGGCGCGGGTGAGCAACTGCCGGCCCGAGTCCATGACATCGCTGACCGTCTTACCGTCGCGCGCCGCCTCAAGGGCGTGGGCGGTCAGCAGGGCCATGGCCTCGGGGTAGTTGAGGAGCAGCCCCCGGTCGCGGCGCTTCGCTGCCACGTCGGCCGCGACGTGGATCAGCAAGCGCTCCTGCTCATGCAGAGTCAAATGCACGATGACTCGTCTCTGTTGGTCGGATGGTGCCTGCGATCGGGCGCGCCGAGGTCATGGGCGATGTGCCCCGGACGGAGCCGGACGCTCTCCCCATCATCGGCGGCGAAAAGCGACAAAACCACCAAACACGGGCCGAACCACACCATCTGATGACAGCGCAGAGTATGCCGTTGTCATGTTGCCGAGCAGAAGGTGCTCGGTTCCGAATCCATCGACAAGTTCCGTGAGCCGGGTAGCTTTCCGGGACTCCGTCGACACAGTCGTCGGGCTTGAGGCTCCCTGTCCCGATCGCTCTGGCCGCCGTCGCTTCTCGTCCGTACGACGGAGGTTCATTGAGTGTCTCTCCAAGCAGCGGAACCAGTCTGAACTGCGGCGTTGAGGGATTTTCAGATCAGACAGACTTCGCCGACCACACGCGACCTGCCGTGGAGGTCGTAGTCCGCTCGACGAAGACGCGCTACGGGTCCGACCAGGGATCGGGCGGGCCCGTCGGCTGGCGCCGGCAGTCAGCGGGAGTCTCTCGACGGATTCGCCGAAGTGACTTCAGGCGAAGGCCAGCACGCGGAAGACGTCGTGGCCGTCGGTCAAGGATTTACGGTCGCGGGTGCAGTAGAGCTTGTCGGTCAGCAGTACTGCCCACCGATCTTGCTGGGGCGAGATCCACATGCCGGTGCCGGTGAAGCCGTAGTGGACCCAGACGTCGTCAGCGGGGGCGCTGCCGGGCGCGGGATGCCAGAACAGGCCGCGCACGGGGGGCTCTAGCTCGCCGGTCTGGATGGCCAATGATCCCCTGGCCCAGGCGGGACCGAATCGCACCTGCCCGGGTGCGGCGGAGGCGCGGGCTCAGACGTCGGCTGGATCATCCGACACGTCGTCCCACCAGTTCGGCTGTTCCTCTCCCACCCGGTGCGGGGCCTCGACGGGATGGGTGCAGCGCCGCATGGCCACCCTCCTGGTCTCGGGGTGAACAATTTCCTTGAGGCCGTGGTGGTCGCAGTGGAGACATGCTTCGACGACTTCGCGGTCGTACACCCAACGAATATCTGCGGACAGTCGCCGGAAGCTGCTGAGTGCGAGGGGCGCGTCGTGCCAGCGGGGGGCCTCGTACTCGGGAATGGCGTGGTGAAGTTCGATAGCCTTGTCGATCCTCCCGTTGAGAGAGGTCGCCGAGGCAGAGGCGGCTTCCGGCGGCCCCATTTCGGCATATCCGCACTGCTGGGGTTCTCCCGGCAGACGCGTACGAGTGTCAGCTCGCCACGGTGGCGTTGGCTGGAGCGAGCATGCCCAACTGGTACATCAGGATGGCGGCACGCACACGATTGGGCGTGCCGAGTTTGATGTAGATGGCCCTTGTGTGGTCTTTCACTGTCGCCGCGCTGAGGTGCAGGCGCAGGGCGATCTCCGTGTTGGAAAGGCCCTCCGCCAGCAGGGCGCAGACCTCGATCTCCCTCGGAGTCAGGGTTCCGGCACGCTCCCGGATCGCGGGCGCGATTCCTCCCTGGTTGAGCAGACTGACGACCGTCGGGGACGCCGGGTTTGCCAGCACCTGGCCACCGACGGCGCTACCTCAACGAGAGCACGGTGATGCTCGACACGCTTACCGTGGACAAGACCCAGCAGTTCATGGTGGCAACGCACACCATCGTCGACGGAGGTCCGCCGTCGACCACGCACCACGTGCTGCGGTACGCGTTACCCCTCGAGATTGACCTGCTGGCCGAACTGGCCGGTCTGCGTTTGGTGGAACGCTGGAGCGGGTGGTACCAGGAGCCGTACTCCGTGACCAGCCCTCGGCATGTATCGGTGTACGAGCGGACAGACTGAACGGCATTTACTCACCATCGACCCTAGGGACAGGGAGAAAAATGAACGATATATCCGGACTCATCGCAGCGGGCGTCACCGGCGCCCTGGGGATTGTCGGGGACCAGGCCGTACGCAAGCGGAAGAAAGCGTTCTGGAATCAGTATGGTTCCTACGAGGGGTTCCGCAGTCAGGTGGATGAGCAGAGGATTCGCTCCGTGCAGCGTGACCGCGGTGACATCGCGGCCGTAAAGGCGGTACGCGACAACTATCCGCTGGCTTCGATGGCTGTCGCCAAGAAGTATGTTGACGGCCTGTAAGGGGCAGAGTTGTTGTGCGGGCGGGGGTGGAGCCGACGGGTTTCACCCCCGCCGCCTTCTCTCCAAGAGTTCCTCGAAGGCGTTTCGCAAGCATTCCATTAATTCACTCACAGGTTGCCCATCGAGGCAGTTCAAGCAGGAATACCAGCTTTTCACCTGCTGCTGTTCCCGCGCTATCCAAATTTTGCCTCTGAGCCTTCTGGGCCACTGACCTTTCAAACTGGCCAGTTCCCTTCCCGGCGTGTTAGAAAGTCCTGCAGGCGGAGTCATTTCGCCGAATTCCGAAGTATTGAGGAGAATTCAACGAACACCACCGACCAGCTGATCTCCGGGTACGCGGCCTACGCGACGGCCGAGGAGGTCGGCGCCGGCCAGATGACCGGTGCTCCGGAGGCCAGCCCGGTGGCCCTGCCCGCCACTGTTGTGATCACCGAGAGCTCCTACGCCCTGAGTGCCGGCATCAGCATGAGTGCCGGTGTGATGTTCGGCAAGGGCTGCTGAACCTCTGGCCACGCGCCGGTACCGGCATGGCTGGTACCGGCATGGCGCCCCTCTTTCGCCGACAGCAGTACCAGGTGAACAAGCGGACAGGAATATGCGAAGACTGACTCTGGACAACGGCCTTCGCGTGGTGCTCGACCCTCGCCCCATGGCCCCGGCGGTCGGCATGGCGGTGCACTACGCAGTGGGGTTTCGCAACGAGCCGGAAGGCCGTAGCGGATTCGCCCACCTCTTCGAGCACCTGATGTTCCAGGGAAGCCAGAACGTGGGGTCAAGTGAGCACTTCCGGCACGTCCAGACCGCGGGCGGCACCTCGGGCGCCTCCACGCACCAGGATTACACCGACTTCTACCAGGTCTGCCCAACCTCCGCGCTGGAGCGGATGCTCTTCCTCGAAGCAGACAGAATGGCCTCGCTGTGGTTGACGCAGAGGAACCTGCGTACTCAGCTCAGCGTCGTCAAGGAAGAGGTCCGTGCAAATGTGACGAACCGCGCATACGGCGGTTTTCCCTGGACGGTGCTGCCTGCCGTCCTCTACGGGACCTTCCCCAACGCGCAACGGCTATGGGCACTTCGGGGACCTCGACGGAGCCACCCTCGACGACTGCGCGGCCTTCCACTATCTGCACTATGCGCCGGGCAACGCCGTGCTCACCATCTCGGGCTCCTTCGCTCCTGACCGGGTCACCGACATGATCCAGCGCCACTTCGGCCGGATCCCTGCCCGGCCCGTACCGTCGCAGCCCCAGTTGTGCGAACCCCCGCTACCCGGGGAACGCCGGGACACCCACCACGACTTGCACGCTGCGCTGCCCGCCGTCGCCCTCGGATACCGAATGCCCGATCCGGTGGCCCAACGCGCCAACTATCTCGCCCATATCGTGCTCTCCCTACTCCTGACGGGAGGCGAAAACGCCCGGCTGACTCGAAGGCTCGTACGGGATAGGGGCGTGGCTGCGTCGGTGCGGACCGGCTGCGGATTCTTCGGTCCCCTTCAAGCGCGCGATCCCGACACCTTCCACTTGGTAGCCGCCCACCCCCCGCACACGGCTCTCGATGACGTCCTGGGCGAGACGGACGCCGAACTCGCGGACCTGGCCGCCACCGGGCCCGATGAGCCCGAACTGGCACGGGCCTCGGCCCGGTCGTTCACCGCAGCGGCTCGCGGCTACGACAACCTCCTGGTGCGCACACGCCACCAGGGTGCGTTCGAGGTACTTGCTTCGGCGAGAGCTTCCCCTAGGCGGGTCTTGCTGAAGCCCTTCTTGCGGCTGATCGGGTGAGTCGTACATCCGCCACGACACCGATGGGGCTACCGACGAGCGAGGCGACGAACGAGTCGATGTCCCGCCCTTCGTATCCGGCTGACCAAAGGCCGGGCATGACGGCGAATCCTGGGCCGCCCGGAATAGATCATCGAGGGACACCGAAAGAGCCTCAGCGACCGCGCCGACGGGTGGCTGCATCGCTCCCTCGCTCTCCAGGCGACCCAGCGTCCCGACGGCGATGCCGGTCTCCTTGGCCAGCCGTTCACGCGTCCACCCGCGGTCCTCCCGCAGCGCCCGTACCCGCTGGGCCAGCGCACGGGCGCTGTCGTGGGAAGGCGCCGAGCGATGACCTGCCATGTGCGGTGTTCCTGGTCAGTAATGAGCCGAGTTCGCGAACGCGCAGGTTCGGGGGCACTTGAGTGCCGCACTGGAGACTGCTCCTGGGAGAAGCCGACCAAGATCTTCTCCCAGATCTCCCCCAAGCGATCTCCAGGAACCACTCAGGGGCCCGACCCGCTCTGCGGATCAGGCCCCTGGCCTGGTACTTCAGCTGTCGGGGTGGCGGGATTTGAACCCACGACCTCTTCGTCCCGAATGAGGTTCGGGCGTGATTGACACCGGCTTGTTTGCTGTTTTGCCTGGTCAGGGCGTTGGGGTGCGGTGGTCTCGGGTGGTCTTGAAGAGGCTCGGGGAGCGGGGCGGCTCCCAGGTGGCTCCCAGCGGGGCATCAGCCAACGGCCGCCGAGTCCGTCTGACCCGCCGTATCAGCTCACACGAATCCTTGGCGCCATGACACTCGACCAGCGGGCTCAGATCACCATTGAGGGCGCCGCTCTGGCCAGCTCACAAAGCTGCCATGGTCGCTCGGCCGCGCCAATCGGCCACAGGGCATCCGGGCCGGCGGGATCCGCAAGACCACACCACTCGGTGGGACCTCGCTGTCGTCATGAGCCGCGGCAAAGAAGCCCTGTTCCCACGACAACCGCCTAGCACAGTTGGGCGGTCAACCGGTGTGATTCCAACATATTCAGACTTAGTGTCACCCCTGCTGCTAGCGTTTTCGGGCAGTCACACCAGCGGACTCAAGCTCCTCACCTTCGCCATGTTGGCGGTGGGCGGCAACGCCGGCAGTCGAAGCCGGTACGTCTCGGAAGTGCGGTCGAGCGTGCTGATGCCGTCTCGGACACATCGGGTCTTGCCCGGGCGAGCTGAGGGGGAGAACGGGAAACAGTGTGACCGATCTCCTTGGACGACCACGGCGTCCAGGTGCGTGCCTGGATGGACACCGGGACGAAGATCGGAAAACACCTGATGGAGCCATCATCCGGCGCGGGCGAGACCGTACTGCCCCGCCCTGTCGAAGCGCTGCCCCTACCTGCATTGGCGACGGCAGCACGGAAGCTTGCCGACAAACTCAGCGAACACTTCGCCATGGGCGAGCCCGCCGCATTGGCCCTCGCGCAGGCTGTCGTCGACCCCTCTGCCGCCCGACGAGCGGCAGAGTCACCAGAGCGGCTGCGGGTGCCCGGCGGCGTGATCCTCGCCATCCGGGCTGACGTATGGGCGCGGTATATCATTCCGGACCCACGAAACCCACGGATCGGTCCGTCGCGCCGGCACCCGGCCTCGAACCTGATCGGCACTGGCGAGAGCACGCGCTTCCGTCCGTTGGCCGAGCCCATCGCGGCGTCAGTGAATCGACCGGAACTCGTGCAGAGGCTCGCGAACCAGGAACACCTAGCGTGGGCGGCACAACTGTCCAAAGAGTACGTGCTCGACCACAACGATTGGCGCGAGTCCCTCCGTCACCAGGGGGTGATGACAGAGGTGTGGCTGGCCGCGACGACTTTTCAGCACGAGGACAGCACACCCGGGGTAACGGTTCCGGTCACGGTCGAGGGTTCGAGCCGAGTGACGTGCGCCCACGATCTGCTCGACCTCAGGTCCGCCGACGTTCCTTACCTCCGGGATGCGGCGAAGCTGCGTTCCCACATCCGCAAGCTCAACGCTGCGATCACAACTGCAGGCGACCCCGCACAGGTTGACCCCGAGGTGGCGGTCACCGTGCGCTGCGAACGGCTTCCGGCGCTTCTGCTGGTCGGTTTCGAGCCGCATGACGGCACGACTGCTGACTTTGGCGTCGCGGTGAAGTCGTTGGTCGCACTTCGGCACGTCGACTCCCCAAAGCCGTGGGGTGAAGCTGCAGAGAACGAGGCCCTCGCCGACGCCGTGGTGGACGAGATCGAACGGCGGAAACTGATTACTCCTGCCAAGGCCGACTGGCTGCGCGGTGCCCTGACTCCCGACCAGGCGATGGCGGCTGGATTCAACGACGATCCATCCGTCCGGGCGGCGGCAATCGTCCGGCTCTTCACCGAGCGTAGTCAGTCGTTTCACGCTGCTGTGCGGGTCGCCATCACCGGACAGAGCACCCGCAAGAACATCACCACCAAGCTGCTACTCGACGTGGCTTCCTCTCTGGTCATGCGCTCGGTTTCGGAAGAGGACGGCCGCAGGCGGGAACGGATGCGTAAGTACCTGAAGTCGGCTTACCCAGGTGAGCTGGCCAAGGACTGGGAGGCCACTTTCCGTAGTACGGAGGAGCTGGCCCAAGCTGCACTTGAGGAGGTGGCAAAGGGGGAACCAGGCGCGGCGACCCGGGAACTTGCGGCACGCAGCGCCTATCCCCTGGTGATCAACGGCCAGCTCACGGGTGACCGTGGCTCAACCAACAACGATCAACCCGATCGTCGGCACCCAGGCGAGGTCATCGACCGTATGCGCAGTACCCAGCACGGCGTGCACCAGCTCAAGCAGACGCTCCTTGACTCTGCGGCGGGGCGCAGGACCCGCAAGGTGGACGAGACGGGACGGGTCACTCAGAACGACGACGGCCGCGACATCCTCGTCACCGACGCGGACCTCCGCCTAACCTTCCCGGCCGCTGGCGAAGGTCCATCACCCACGCCGGCTCCTCGGAACGCGGCTGAGGTTCTCGGGAATGCCCTGCATGACCTGGCCACCTCGATCCAGGCGGTCGAGGGTGCGGTCAAGGTCGTGGAGGCGGTTAGGTCCGACGACGGGACCCGTGCTATCGATTCGCTGGGCGCTGACCGAGCCGACTGTGAGGCGTGGCGGAACGTCCTGCAGGACGTTCTATTTAAGCTGCCCGTCTGGCAACAGCGGAGTGTCCAGCGACACGGGATTATCGCCGAGGGCCCGTACGACCTCGACGCGGACCGTGACGATGAGGAAGCCGAGGAATCGGACGATGAGTTCGACTGTCAGTCGAAGGATGAAGACACGCCGCCTCCGGGCGAGGTGGTTTGAGTCGCTTGCCCGTCCGGGGTTCTCCGGATAGGCATAGAAGCCCGGCCGCGTGCCGGGAGCCGCGACGCGGATAGACAGTGAGGCCCACCCGCCCGACCAGGGCGAGGGCGGCAACGCCGGTCTTCCGGGCTTCTGCTCGGGAAGCCGGTACACCTTGGGGCCGAAACCGCGATCCGCTGCCGCCTGCCGTTACACCGGGCGTGACCCGGAAGACATCAAGTGGGGGTCGTGCTCCGAACGATCGGCGGGACACCATCCCAGCCGAGTGGAATCAGCCGAATGATGACCTGTATGCTTAGTCCTCGAAGTGCTTCTCTGCTAAGGAGCGCTCATTAGTTTTCGGTGACCATAGCGGTGGGGAAACGCCCGGCAACATTCCGAACCCGGAAGCTAAGCCTGCCAGCGCCGATGGTACTGCGAGGGGGACCTCGTGGGAGAGTAGGTCGTCGCCGATACCTTATTCGAGGGCCGCCCGTCTTGTGGGGCGGCCCTCGCTGTTTATACGTCGCAGCACCAGGACTCAGTCAGTGCCGCTTGCAGGGGCGTAGACGTGGGTGGGCCTGTACCATCCCGAGGACAGGGAGCGGCCGATCGAGGGCCGCTTGGTCGTATGTGTTGCTTGTAGGGGCCGCCTGGGTTGCCTAGCCCTGGCGCTGCGGGCGGAAGATCCGGAACCCCGTCACGGTTGGTACGGTGGGCTCGGCCCGGTACACCACGAACGCATCGCGACGATGCTCCGGCTTGCTATGAGTGCAACGCCCAGCCGGACCGGGCCCCCACGGCCATCTGCCTGGACCGAGACGGATGGCGGATCAACGACATCGCGTAAGTGCTTGGTTGCTCCAGGGTTTGCGTCCCAGTCCGCGCCGCCAACGGGCCAGTTACGGGGGCCCTCAGCCTGGATGCGAGCGGCCAGATATTCATAATTCGCGGCGCCCATGCACCACGACATGGAGCCTTTTCCAACCTCAGGTTGAGGCGTGGTGAAGGACAACGACAGCCTTCACACTGCCGGTGATCAAGGTTGGTGCTGCAGCGGAGTTTGCGCAGGAGGCGCCAGCCCGTGAGGGCAGCCATGGCCTGTTCACCGAGGCAGCGGGACTTGGTGTGGGTGCTGTTGTGTCGACGCTTCCAGCTTTTGAGCTGCCGGCCACGGAACGGTACCCGGGCCGGGTGGCTGGCACCTTGGTATGCCTTATCTGCCGAGCACTTCACGTCCGCGTCTGCCAGAGCATCGATGATGCCGGGGGTCCGTGCGGCGGTCAGGTCGTGGGTCGAGCCTGGCAGTGCGGGCGAGGCCCACAGGAGACGTCCGAATGGGTCGGTGAGGACATGGGCGTTCAGGCCGTGGCGTTTGTGCTTCCCGGAGTAGTACGGGGTGTCGGCGGCGATCCGGTCGATCGGCAGTAATGTGCCGTCCAAGATCACGAACGCCTTCGTCCGCACTGTCCTCATCGCTTCGGCCAGGACCGGGAGTACGCGGCGCCGCGGGCCCTCAACGCCGCAAAGGGAAGCAAGCAGGTACAGCAGCGGATGGATGACGGGGCCTACACGCTGTGCATCGCCACCGGCACCGCCGACATCGACGTCGCCTTGATCGCCGCCCGCCACCAACTCCCCGGCACCGCCCCGAAGACGACTCCCTCGCAGCCGCCGGGCCGCGGGTTCACCCCGCGCACAAGACACAGCGGCAGGACACGACCCCCGCGCGCTCATCGTCCCTCCTCCAGTGCACAGCGCGGAGGGCGTCACTGGGTGAAGGTGTCGGCGTATCCGTAGACGGGCAGTCGGCCCGGGCCGGTGACGCGAAAGGGCCGGGCGTCGTCCGTCACGGTCTCGCTGTGGGCTTCCCCCTCGGAGATCCAGTGCACTTCGACGCTGAAGCGGACATCGTGGTCCCCAGGAAGCAACTGCAGGTCGAGTTGTTCCGGGTCGCTGTCAGAGACCGTCAACGGGAAATCGACGGCTTTGCCGGCCCCCTTGGTGACCGGCTGAAGGCGGATCTGGCGCTGCATGAGGTCGACATCGAAAGCCCGCGGCGACAGCGCGCCACCACAGTCCATGTTGATGACGGATCCCTTGCGCGGGACCGGGCCGGCGGAGATGCGGTGGACGGTTACGCCGGTGACGACAATGGCCTCCGACGTCTTGGCCTGCAAGGTCAGCGCCAGAGTGGCCGGACCGTCCTTGGGCGAGGTGACCGGCGTGGCCTGGTCCAGCTTGTCGTTGCTGGCGTCCTTGCGCAGCTCGGTCAGCGACTTGTCGGTGTAGACGGGGCAGGAGCCAATCACGTGGTGCACAGTCAGGCCGGGCGGGTCAGACACCTGCTGCTGAACCCAGCCCCACCCTCCGGTGATCACGGCGACTGTAATAGCGGTTGCCACCCCCAGCACTGCAGGGACCAGGTACTGGGGACTCCTGAACTGGGAGCGTCGCCGAGGTGGGCGGGTGGGCATGGGAGGAACGCCACTTGGGCCCGCTGGCGTCCCGCCCGATGCATTGTCTCCCGGCCTCGGCGGTATGTCCCCGCTCATGTCAGCACCCCCGTACGACGACGTGAACCAAATCCTTTCACGGTGCCGCGAGCAGCGACATGTTTTCCTCTCCCTCGGGCGGCTCGCACAGGAATGAAGATCCGGCACCTGCGCCAGCCTTGAACCCTCGAAGACTCCGGTGAGCGAGGTCGCGGGCGACGGCCCGGCTGCGCCCCTCCTCTGTCTGCTCATGGTCAGGGTGCGTGTGAGGGGTTGTCAGGTCGCGCACGCCGACTAGAAATTGCCTCTTCCCTGAGGAATCATCCGCTCTAGAGCAGGTTGTGTACTGCGTGATGCTGGTACAGGTCGTGGACCTGATTGCAGGTCAGGTCGCGGTTCCGAACATGTGCCGAATGCTGTGCCTGCGCACATATGGGCCCCTCTGGGCTGCAACCTGACGCAACCATCGCTCCAGGGACGCCCCGCTCACAGGTCAGTCGCTGACCGCACCCGCATCAACGTCACGACGGCGTGACGGGTGGTGCCGGCCGCGACCTCTACAACTAGGCCGTGTTTTGAAAGTTCCTGGTGTGCTGGGTGGGCCGTCGGGGAAAGTCGCGGGCCGTCATCCAGATCGCGAGGGTGCGGGCTTGCGGTTGCCGCGGCGGCAGCTTCTACCGTCCTTAACAGGGCCAGAAACCGGCCCGGCGACGCGATCGTGAGGGAGACAGCGATGGACTGGCCTATCGCGGAGGTCGCTCGGATGTCGGGCGTGACCGCCCGGACCTTGCGGCACTACGACGAGGTCGGCCTGCTGCCGCCCGCCCGGATCGGGACCAACGGCCACCGCTACTACGGGGAGCACCAGCTGCTGCGGCTGCAGCAGACTCTCGTACTGCGGGCACTGGCGTAGGGCTTCCCGAGGTCGGCCGGATCCTCTCCGAGCAGGTCGACGAGGTGGACGCCCTACGCGGCCACCACCGGCGGCTGCTCGCCGAGCGGGACCGGATCGACGCCCTGGCAGGCACCGTCTCCCGCACGATCGCCGAACTGGAACGCTCCAGAAAGGACGGCAACCCTATGACCATCAACCGACCGGAGAACCTGTTCGGGGGCATCCAGCCCTCCCAGTACCAGGAGAGCCTGCACGACTTCCCCGAGCACGCCGAGGAAGTCGCCCGCACGGTCGCCGCGATGACCCCGCAGGACATCGAGGCCGGACAGCGCGAGCGCACGACGCAGATGATCCTGCTGGCCGACCTGATGGCCGCTGGCCACCCGGCCGACGCCGCGCCCGTGCAGGCCCAAATCGACGCCCAGTACCAGGCTATGACCGAGCTGCGGCCCGTCTCCGCCGACGAGTACCGCGCCGTCGGACGCTCCTGCGTGGACAACAGCGCCTGGCGCGCCGCGTACGAGGCGATCGCACCGGGCCTGGCCGCGTACCAGCGCGACGCCATCGAGGTGTATGCCACAACCCGGCTCAGCTGACTGCTTTCCGGGCTGTCCCGCGAGACCAGCCCGGAGAGTAGTTGGTTCGTCGCACCAACAGGCTCACCTCGCCCGGCCTATCAGTTGCCGAGCGAGGTACTGCGGCCGCGGACGCGAGCGTCCCAAGGACGTCCGCAAGGTAGGCAGCCTGCCTGATCCAGGACGGATCACCCGGCAGTACACACGGGGCATCCGCTCGTAGTTTCCTCACCTGCGGCAGGCATCCACCTCATCTCGTCAGCCGAAACCGAGCGCCCCCTGTCCGAAGTCGACCGGGGCGGGGGTGGGTGGAGGCAGCGGTGCATCGTCTCGACAGGCAGCTTCCCAGCATCGACTTCGGTCCTTCTTTATGCAGTTCACGTACTCCTATAGGTACGAACCTGGCAATCACCACTGGGTGAACGCGCGATCGTCAGACGGTCCCTGCCTCCCGTAGTCACCTGCTGGCACTGAGCTGTTTCCAGCTGGCCTCACTGACCGCGAGTTGGGCCGTCCTGCGCAACGACGAAGCTCCTGGTAGATGGGTTCTCGACCAAGATTACCCATGTCCGCCAGGAGCTTCGCGTGCTTGTCTACCCGTCCTCGATCGACTTGTCCACCCGCACCCTGCGGTTCCTGGCCGGACAACTGGCAGCCAGGCGACGGGACATCGGGACGCGATGGCGGCGGCTTCCCGTGGCACGTCAAGCCCTGCTCGCCCTGGCCCACCTGCGGTGCGGTGACACCTACTCCCAGCTCGCAGCGGGGTTCGGCATCGGGATCGCCACCGCCTACCGCTACATACGTGAAGCCATCGAGGTCCTGTCCGCCCTCGCCCCGACCCTGGCCGAAGCGATGAAGACCATCCAAACCAAGGCGTTCATCATCCTCGACGGCACCCTGCTGCCCATCGACCGCATCGCCGCCGACAACCCGTACTACTCCGGGAAACACAAACGCCACGGCATGAACGTCCAAGTCCTCACCGATCCGTTCGGACGGCTGCTCTGGTTCTCGCCGGCTCAACCCGGCTCGACCCACGATCTGACCGCCGCCCGGCAGCACGGGATCATCGACGCCCTCGCCGCAGCGGGCCTCAGGTGCTGGGCGGACAAGGCGTACCAAGGAGCCGGTGGACACGTCCGGGTCCCGTTTCGGGGCCGCCGCCTCAAGCAGTGGAAGCGCCGCCACAACACCACCCACGCCAAGATCCGTTGCCTCGGCGAGCAGGCCATGGCGACTCTCAAGGGCTGGCGCCTCCTGCGGAAACTCCGCTGCAGCACCAACCGAATCACCGACGTCGTAAAGGCCGTCGTCGTCCTTCATCATGCGTCAGCATGAGGTTGGAAAGGGCTCAAGGCCAGACGGAATGCGCGCGTGCTCAGTCCGGCCACCAAACAGGTGACGAACTGAGATCGCGCCGGTGCAGCGACTCAGATGATGCTGCCGGCTGCGGGCCGGATTCAATTTCGCTTCGGGTCTCGCAGACCTGCGGTTGCTCTCCACAGGAGAGGCGCGGCAAACTTCTGGGTCGCCACCGGACTACCCAGAGCGGGCCCAATTGCAGGGCCCCACCTCTAGCACCCGTGTGGGTGCCCACTGCCACCGGACTGCCGCCCGGCAGCAAAGACTCTCGCGCCAACCCGTTACCCGTACGGCCGAGTCGCAGGATTGGGTGAAAGGTCCGTCAGACGGGCTCCGTCCTGACAGCCTTGCATCGTCCTCACCCCGGTATGGGCCGTCGATAAGCCGGACCCGCGGGTGCATAGGGCCCAGTGTGGAGCAGTGGCGCGCCGAGAGTGGGTGGCGCCGACGGGCTGGCGCATCGATGAGGGCATCGTTGTCCCATGCCGTATCCCCATGGACTCTTCAGCCGTATCCTCACGGCGTGAGGACAGTGGTACGCGAGTACGAGATGGCCGAAGCATTGTTGCGTGAGCGCCTGCCGCGGCGGTGGGCGCATACGCAGGGGGTGGCGGCCTGCGCCAGAAAGCTCGCCCCCCTTGTGGACGACAGGGGTCACGTCGTGGAGGCAGCAGCCGTGTTGCACGACATCGGCTACGCACCGCCCCTAGTCGATACCGGCTTCCACCCGCTCGACGGTGCCCGTCACCTGCGGGCGCTCGACGCGGTCGACGATCGAGTCGTTCGCCTGGTGGCGAACCACTCCTTCGCCCTCCTGGAGGCCGAGGAGCGCGGGCTTCGGTCGGAGCTGGCCGACGAGTTTCCGTTGCTTGACGACCCATTGCTCGTCGACGCCCTGGTGTACTGCGACATGACGACGACGCCGGACGGCGGCTGTACGACGTCCGAGGAGCGAGTCGGCGAGATCCTGGGCCGCTACGGCGCGGACAGCATCGTCGGGCGGTTCATCCGCCGGGCCGCGCCTGAGATCCACGCCAGTGTCGGGCGGGTGCGGGCCTTGGCGGATGAAGCGGGCCTCGTGCTCTGAACCGCTATCCGAGGTAGGGGTAGGTACCGGCCAGAAAGTGGCCGATCTGTTCGTGCATGCTCGGGTGGATGTCGAGGGCGCCTAGGTCATCGGGGTGTATCCAACGCACCCCGTCAGCCTCCTCGTTGACCGTAGGTGCGCCGCCGACGGGACGCCCGATGTACGCGACCTCGAACTGCTGGCGGATCTCGCCGTCGGTGTACGCGACGATGTGCGACGGGTTCGAGTAGACGCCGAGGAATCCGGTGACCTCCGCGACGATGCCGGTCTCCTCCTCGCATTCGCGTACCGCGCACTGGGCGGGGCTCTCGCCGATGTCCTGGGCGCCTCCGGGCAGGGCCCATTGGCCGGTGTCACGGCGTCGCTGCAGGAGGATTTCCCCGTCGTCGTTCACGACGAGCAGGTTGCTGGCGGGGATCAGGGTGTTGGCCTTGGGGGCCTTGGGGTCGTAGTAGTACTCAGTCCTGCCCACTGCGGTGGTGCTCCTGCCTGTCGGGCGCCCAGGGGCGCGCTGTTTTCCAGACCGCTTCGAAGCTCTCGTCGTACCGGTCGAACCATTCTGCGTTGGCGGTGCGGCGGAGCTGGAAGAGCGGATTCGCGCTGGCCGGGTGGCCCCAGATGTGGGTGTTGACCAGAAGGTGGTCGTCGTAGCGGAAGAGGGAGTTGTACAGCGTCGTGTCGTGCAGGCGTACCTCGCAGCCCGGGTGGCCGACGAGGGGGCGGTAGTAGGTGAGCGAAGCCCTTACCTTGGCGGCCAGGGTGTCGCCGATACCTTCCTCGTGGCCGCGGATGCGTACGGCTTCTCCTGCCGGATCGCCGAAGCACAGACGCACACGCACGCCGGCCTGGGCGCGTTCCTGGAGCATGCGAGCGATGTGAGGGTTGCTCTGTGCGAAGAAGGTGCCGGAGAAGACCAGGACGTCGATCTGCTTCATGGCCCCTAGCAGCAGGGAGATCCATACATCGCGGGGGACGCTCGCGCGGTTTGGGTACGTGTCCGCGATCTCGGACTGCGCGGCACCGAAGCGAGATGTCTTCTCGCTTGCCTCGGGCCACAGGTATGTCTCATCCACCCGCAACAGGTTGGCGACGGCCCAGCGGTGTCGACGGTGGGGGACCCGGCCGCTGACCCAGCGGCTGGCCGTCTTGGGGTCGACGGAGCAGGCTTCGGCCACCTCATCCACGGTGAGGCTGCGTTGCACGAGTGCGGAACGAAGTCGCTCATTCACTCAGGTAAGCCAACCGGACCGCACTGCCTGCGACAAGAGCATCTTCCGACAACACCGGGGGAAAGGCGGGAGCTGTACGTCTGCCTACGCTGGTGGTGTGCCACTCATCGTGCTTTGGGACATCGACCACACGCTCATCGAAAACTCGGGCGTCAGCAAGGAGATCTACGCGGCGGCTTTCGCGACGGTCGCCGGCCGCACGCCTGACCGCCCTGCCCGTACGGAAGGGCGGACGGACCGCTTGATCCTCGCCGACATGTTCCGGGATCACGGGTTGGAGCCACCGGCCTGGGAGCGGATCGCGCTCGCCCTGGAGGCCGCGGGCGCGAGGCGCGAAGCGGAGCTCTCGGCGCGCGGCTCAGCTCTTCCCGGTGTGCGGGAGGCACTCACGGCGGTAGCTGCGGAACCGGACATGATCTCCTCGGTGCTCACAGGAAATATTGCCGCCAACGCCCGTGTGAAGCTGCGTGCCTTTGGGCTCGATGTGCTCCTGGACATGGAGTGCGGTGCGTACGGAGAACACTCGGAGGACCGTGCCGCCCTCGTGAAGGTGGCCCGAGAGCACATTCAGCAGACCCATGGCCTTCCGCACGACACGCCCGTCGTGCTGATCGGTGACACCCCTCGCGACGTCCAGGCTGCCCTCGACTCCGAGGCTCATGTCGTCGCCGTGGCGTCTGGCATCCACAGCGTCGACGAGCTGCGGGCCGCCGGGGCAGCGGTGGTTCTCTCTGATCTGCGGGGTGTCGCCGCTCTGGTGAGTCATCTGCGCTCGCTGGCCGAGGGCAGCGACTGAAAACGTCCCAGGACGTCCCCGAAAGGTCCCAGGACGGCGTTCGGCGTCCTCGTGTTCCACGACAGTCTCTGCGTGTCGTCGGCAGCTGAACCCTTACGGGCCGCCGGCGCATCACCCCCTCCGGCTGACTGGACGGAGCACGCGCATGACGGCACTACTCAGCGGACAGACCAGCACGACCTCCACGCTCAGAGCGGTGGAACGGCTCGCAGCCAAGTACCGCGTGCCTGTCGAGGACGCGCTGCTCATCGCGGTCAATCTGCACGGCATCGACTCCGATCTGCCGCGCCACCGGGCCCGCGTCCAGGTCCGACTGTTGAGCGCGCCATCGGTGCCCTGGCAGCTCATAGTCCCCTTGAACGTCACGGACTCCCCGTTCCGGCTCACGGGCGAGCACCTCACGCTGGGCGGCGCGCCAGTCGGAACCGTCGAACGCATCGATGCGGACGAGGCGGTCGGCGGGTACTTCCGCGATGGCGGCGCGGCTCTCACCCTCAACCCGAATGCGCGAAGCCGTTGTGTGGGGTGCGCCTTCTGCCCGAACACCCTTGAAGCTGCCGCTGACCCTCGGCTCTCGGAGGAGCGGGACCTGCGGGAGCTCCTCTCCGCTCTGCGAGAGCAGCACCCGCGCCGCGACCTGACGGAACTGCGTGAGGTGACCGTCTCAACCGGTTGCTTCGAACGCGAGGCGGCGGCGGTGCATCACCTTCGCACTCTGCGGGCCGTGCTCAACGAGCATGGTGTCAAAGCGCGAATCGGTTTCCTGACCTCAGTGCTGGGATCCAGGTACGCCTTTGATCAACTCGCCCGCGACGTGACACCCTTCGTTCTGCGGCTCACCGCTGAGTGCTTCACTCGCCGGGATCTGCTGCTGAAGGCCAGCAAGGCTGTACTCGTGGCATCGCAGATGCCGGGAGTGCTCCGGCGCGCGTTGGAAGCCGGTCACGGCAGCTCCTTCACCTACATCGTGGGGTTGGACGGGCTTGAGGCCCTGCATGCGGGCGTCGGTGCGCTGGCTCCATACGTCTCCGAGTTCCCCAACTTCCAGGTCTACCAGGCCCACAACTCAGTCATGGCCGGTCTGCGTACCTCCGGAGCCCAGGACCTGGAGCACTACTTGCAGGCCCGTGTGGTGATCGAGGACATCATGGGCCCCACTGGACTGCGGCCCGCCGCATGGGAGTGCTACCGGCCCCTGTGGTACTTCACCTTCGCTGAAGAGCCCCTGGTCGGTGCGCGGTGACCGAGACCGCCCTTCTGGCCGATGCTCTGTGGCGAGCGACCGTCTACGTCTCGGTCTGTCAGCTGCATCTGCGGGACAACGTCCTGCTCACGGAGCCGCTGGTCGCCGAGCACGTGAAGGAGCGTCCCTCCGGCCACTGGGGCACTGTGCCTGGCACTGCGTGGGCGTTGTCCCACGTGGCGCTCGCTGCCGGGCACCTGGACCGGCGAGTGGATGTGGTGCCGCTCCTGGGTGCGGGGCACGCTGGTGTCGTCCAGCTCGCCGCGTCCTGGGTCACGGGGGCACTCGGGAAGGTGCGGTCGCGGTTCGGCTCGGATGCGGACGGCCTGCGGCGGCTGGCGCAGGCGTTTCCGGACGTGGAGGGCCTCGGGTCCGAGGTCTCGCCCCCTCTCCCCGCTGGCGGCTTCCTCGGCGGGCGCCTCGGCGGCTGTCTTCCGTTCGCGCAGGGAGTCGCCCTCGACGCACCGAACAGGGTCGTCGTGCCCATCATCGGGGACGGCGAGTGTGAGACCCCTACGACCGCAGCGAGCTGGCTGGGGCAGAGAGTCCTTCCCGGTGCCTCGGTACTGCCCATCGTGCACGCCAACGGTTTCCGCATGGGGCAGCAGTCGCTGCTCGGCGCGATGAACGACGACGAGCTTCGCGCGTACTTCGGCGGTCTGGGCTGGGCGGGCTCGGTGGTGCATGTCGTGATGGGCGCTCCGAAGGAGCACAGCGTCTTCCAGGTGGCGTTACGGGAGGCACTGGAGGAGACGCTTGCGGGCCGGCACACGGTACTGATCCTGCGCTGTATGAAGGGCTGGGGCGGCCCCCCATCGCTCGGAGGCCGCCCCCTGCTGGACACCTCCGCCCTGCACAAGACACCGCTGGTCAACCCGCACACCGATCAGGAACAACTCACCGAGCTGGCCCACTGGCTCGCCTCCTACCGGCCCGCAGATCTCTTCGATCCGAGCGGACGTCCCCGCGGGGAACTAGTCGAGGCGGTGGCCACGGCTCGCTGGTGCTCCTTCGCTCCAGCCGAGCGCCCGGGGGTGGCAGGGCGGGCCTCGGTGCTCCGACAGGTGGACACGTTCGGCGAAGCGGTCACCGAGGTCATAAAGGGGCACACCACCCGTGGAGACTTCCGCGTCCTCAGCCCGGACGAGCTTTCGTCCAACCGGCTCCCGGGCCTGGTCGGCGAGCGCTGGGCACACGAACTCCTGGCGGAGGAGGTGCTGCTGGAGTGGCTCGCCGGCTGGACCGCCAGTGGGCGTCGAGGGGTGATGGTCTCGTACGAGGCGTTCGCACCGCTGCTCACCAGCGGCTTGGTGAGTCACATCAAGCAGCGGCGCTTGGCCGCGATGGGCCTGCCCAGCCTCAACCTTCTGCTCACGTCTTATGGGTGGCACAACGTCTACACCCACGGTGATCCGTCTCTGGCCAGTGCACTCCTCGCCCTGGCCGATCCGCGGGTGCGCGTGCTGACACCGGCGGACCCGGTACGCACCGCGGTCGTCCTGGACGAGGTCTTCGACTCCGTCGATGGCGTCAACCTCGTGATCGCCGGAAAACACGCCTGCACCGGACACCCCGTCGCCACGCTCGACGAGGAGCGTGAGCATGGCTTAGCGATCTGGCCGCACCTCAGCGACGACGGTGAGCCCGATCTCACGATCGTGACGGCTGGAGACATCCCGGCCGCCGTCGCCACGGAGGCCGTGGACGCCATCCGCCATCGGTATGGGTGCCGCGTTCGCGTGGTGAACCTTCTCGACCTGACCGTTCTCGGCGACTCGTCGCGGTGGCCTCGCGGCCTCGACGACGGGGAGGTCGACCACTACCTCGGCACCCACGCTCCCGTGCTCCTCCTCACCCTTGGCCACTCCGCAGCTGTCTGGGGGCTGCTGGCCGGACGGCTACGTCGCCCCGTTGACGTCATCGGCTGGCAGGAGCCGCCTGGCCCCATGCCCCAGCGCTCCCTGGCCCATGCCCTCCGCATGGATCGGTCGGGCGTGGAGCGATCCGCCGGCCTTCTGCTGGACTCCCGCGAGGTGGTCCGATGAACCCGGCGACCATCGAGCGCCTGGAGATCGCCGAAGTGCGGGAGAACACGGCCCCGGGCGACGACGCGATCTTCATCATGATCCACGGCGCGGGTGCTGTCGGCTCCTACGGTCCGGTCAGCCAGCGGATCGGCAGCTATGTGAGGGATGTGTTGGCATCCGTCGTGCCTGGCGCCGATGCCCTGGATCACGTCCGGCTCCTGGAGCGGCTGCGTACGGCGTCGCGTCGAGTCCCGTCGGAGGGCGCGTCGTGGGCGGTCGGTGTGATCGACTGTGCCGTCTGGGATCTGCACGGCCGGCTCGCCTCCTGCCCCGTCGCCGCCCTCCTGGGCACCGATGCGCAACGGTCAGACGTATCCGCCTACGCCTCCTGGCTTTCCCAGGACCTGGCCGCCGTCGAGGACTTGGACGTACTTGGCAGGGTCGCGTCGGGCGGCTGGTCCTTCACCAAGTGGGGACTGCGTCGAGCGTCGGCCGACGCACCCGATCTCGCCGCCGTGCGCATGGCGAGAGCTGTAGAGCGGAGTGCCCAGGCCATCGGCGCCCCGCTTGCTGTCGATGCGGTGGGTACCTGGACTCCAGCCGTGGCCATGGCCTTCGCCCAGAGTGTGGATGGCGGCAGCCTCCGCTGGCTGGAGGACCCGCTGCCGCGTCACGACCTGGACACCTATGCGCTCCTCGCGGCCACGCACTTGCCGCTGGCCGTTGGGGAGCGCGCGCACGTCGACGAGGACCCGGCCGGGCTGATCCAGTACGTCAGCCCCAGCGCTCTGACCCTTGACGTCGTCGGTTGCGGCGGTCTTACCCGTGCACTTCAGATTCTCGACGTGGCCCGCGCCCAGGCCGTCCCCGTCTACCCGCACGGGCGCTCGCTCGTCCCCGGTCTCCACCTCGCGGCCGCCCATCACGACGCCGTACCGGCCGTGGAGTACCGGCTCCAGTGGGAGCCGAGACGGCAACTCCTCTACGACACCCCACTTCATGTGGAGCACGGACGCATTCGTCTGCCGGCCACCCCAGGTCTCGGCACGGCCCCGAGGAGCACGGCATGCCCAGCACATCGATGACCGTCGCTGTCCACGGCACGGTCGTCCAGGGACCTGATGGGCCGTTCCTGGTGCTCTCCGAGCGGCTCGACGGCCACGACACCTTCCTCAAGGGGAGCCTGGAGACGGGAGGAAAAAGGATCTTCGTACGCATCCTCACCCTGGACGACGTCACCGTGTTACGCCCGGCGGGGCACTCCGCCGTCCCTGCCGTGGGAACGGAGTGGGACGGAACGCTCCACCTTCCGCATGGGTTACGTCCACGCACCGTGCCGCCGGACCTTGAGCAGGCAGCCGCGAAGGAAGGGCGCACCCTGGAGGCGCTGGACGAGGCGGAGCTGCGCTACGTCCTGACCTACCTGTCCGAGTCCACGACCACCACCATCAGACAGGCGCGCGTCGAGGCCATCGTCTCCGCCCTGCCGGCGATCACCGGGAGGCCCCAATGACCACCGATCCCTCACTCCTGGTCATGGTCGACGTCGGCGGAACCCTCGGCACCGCCGATGGCCCGGGCCTGACGATGCGGCTGACGGAAGCCTCCCCGCTACCCGCGGCTCAGGCCCGGGCGGTCATGCGGGCCAGCCTCCACACCCAACCGGAGATCACCGACGCCGTGGCAGCCGGGGTCTGTGAGGCATTGGGGGTACCACCAGAGTCATTCCCCCGTGATCTTTCCCCGGCCCCGTTCCGTCTCTTCCCTGGCACGACGGAGGCTCTACGCCGGATCAGTGGCGTCGCGACCGTGGTCACGCTGTCCAACGTCACGTGCGTCGACGCCGACACCGAGGGACTGCGCAGCCTGCTCTCCCCCTGGGTGAGCGACTACTTCCCCTCCTGCCGCATCGGACACACCAAACCGGACTCCCGCGCCTTCCACACCGTCATCGACCAACTCGGTGCCGTCCCCGATCGCGTGATTCACGTCGGCGACGACTGGGCCTGCGACATCGTGGGGGCCGTCGAATCAGGCATCAGGGCCGTCTGGATATCCCGCGGGCGCCAAGTCCCCGATGAAGACTTGGTCGTTGCCCACGGCGTACGCGTCGTAGCCGACCTGACGGCAGCCGCCACGCACATCGAACATCTCGCAGCAGGGAGCGTCACATGAGCCTCTTCGCCGGAACCACCACGTACTACCGCCAATTCCGCCCCGGCATCCCCGACGATGTGGCATCGGTACTCGACCGCGCTGCCCCGGCACGCCCCGATGGCCACCGCCGGCTCCTGGACATCGGTACGGGAACCGGGCTCGTGGCCGAGGCCCTCCTCGACCGCTTCGGCGACATCATCGCCGTCGACAACGACGCCGACATGCTTGCCGCGGCCGAGTCGGCACTGCGGCCGAAGCTCCCCGACGGCTTCAGCCTGTCCCTCGTCCAGAGCACGGCCGAGGACTTCAAGCCGCCCGCTGGCTGGCAGGCCGAACTCGTCACCATCTGCCGTGCGTTCCACTGGCTCGACCAAGCCGCCGTCCTGACTCTCCTGGACGAGCAGGTCGCTCCAGACGGCGTGGTCGCCATCTTCGGGGACAACAGCTTCTGGGCCGCTGGGAGCCCCTGGAAGGAAGCCGTCCGGGATGTGGTGAAGAGCTTCCTCGGAGAGCAGCGGCGGGCGGGATCCGGCACTTTCCAGCACCACAACCGCCCCTACAGCGAGATCATGGAGGAGTCGCCCTTCAACGAGGTCGAGGAAGTCCGCGTACCCGTCCAGCGCACCTGGTCCGCGGAGAGCATCCTCGGTTACCTCTACTCCACGTCCTTCGCCGCTCCGCACCTCTTCGGTGACCGGCTGAAGGAGTTCGAAGGCGCGCTGAAGCACCGGCTGGCCGACTTCAGCGACAACGACACCTTCCCCGAGGAGAACGAATTCCTCATCCGCCTCGGACGGCGGAGCAAGAAATGACACTTGCTGGCGAGGCGCGGTCCTACGGCAGGCTGACGGCCTCGCACCTCACGTCCGAGCTGAGTGAGCGGTCGATCCTCTGCCTGCCGGTCGGGTCTCTTGAGCAGCACGGCCCGCACCTGCCGCTGAACACGGACAGCGTCATCGCCGAGCGCTTCTCCTCACGACTGGCCACGCATGTCGCGGACCGTCACAACCTTTGGGTCGTGCCCCCTGTCCCCTATGGGCTCTCTCCGGAGCACGCCTGGTCACCCGGCACCATCACCCTGAACGTCTCGCTCTACACCGCCCTGATCGAGACGCTGGTGGGGGAGTACATCAGGGCCACCCCCGCGCGTACGGTCCTCATCGTCAACGGCCACGGAGGCAATAAGGGCGTCCTTGAGGCCCTCGTACACCAACTCCAGCGCACGCACGATGCGGCAACCTGCGTGGTCAATCCCGGCTCTCTCGCCGCCGGCCGGCTCCAGGACGACGGCGAGTTCCCCGAGGTGCACGCCGGCGTCCGGGAGACCTCCCTGATGCTCGCCCTCGCACCCGACGACGTACGGATGGACCTCCTCCCGAGCGAGCCCATTCACGATCCCGCCCGACGGGAGGAGATCCAGCGCCTCGTATTCGGCCGGGGCACCACATGGCCCTGGTCGTCGGACGACCCCGCGATCTCCGCGCACGGAGTCATCGGTGGCGACCCGCGGCAGGCCACCGCCGATCACGGCCAGGCCCTCGTCACCGCCGCCCTGGAGGCGTGTGTGGACGTGCTGGACCGGCTCGTCCCACCCACATCCCACGAACCGACCGGCGTACGGGGGCCCCATGCGTCTCACAGCTGAGGAGAAGGCGACCTTCAAACGGGACGGCGTCCTCATACGACGCGGCTTGGCCGACCCCGACCAGGTGAAGCGAGCCGTATCCCTGATCGACGTGTCGTACCGCAAGGAAATGACTCCGGACGACATATCCGCATACTCCCGGTGCACCTTCGCCCCAAAACTGGGGGACAGCGCAGAACTGCTCGCCTTATACACGGAGACAGACGCGGCCGAGCTCGTCGGCGACCTGCTCGGCGCCGCCGCACCGGTCACGACCGCGCAGATCCAGATACGCGTGCCCGAAAGCGAGTTCCCAGGCATGCAACCGGTAAAGGCCATGCATGTCGACGGGGTCTCCTGCCCTCACCTGGACCCGCGCGAGCTGCGTACGTTCTCCCTGCTGGTCGGCGTGATCCTCTCCGACGTCAGCGACCCGCGGTGCGGAGCGCTGCACTACCTGCCCGGCGGGCACCTCGCCATGGCCCGCTGGTTCGCCGAGGAGTGGTCCCTCGGAATGACAGAGCAGGTTCCGCCAGAGATCGACCGCGAGCGAGGCATCCCGTTTCTCGGCCGCCCCGGGGACGTCCTGTTGATGCACCACCTCGTTCCCCACACGGTGGCCCAGAATTTCATGCCGTTCCCCAGGGTGATGGCGTACTTCCGCGTCTCCCACCCGCATCACGCAGGCCGCCGCCTCGAAGCCCTCCGCGCCCCCTGGCTCGACTACCCGCCCCTCGCGGATATCCCCGCGCCTACTTTCCAGGAGTAGCACCATGCGCATCGTCTACCCCGGCGAACTCGATACCGCTGCCCGCGCCATCGAGGCCGGAGGGCTCGTCATCGTTCCCACCAACCGCTGGTACATGATCTGCGCCGATGCCAGCAACGCAGACGCCGCCGGCAGCATCTTCGAGGGGAAGCGGCGCCCGACCGGCAAATCCCTCGCCTACGTCACTCCCTCGCTGACTGTCTGTGAACAGCACTTCCAACTCGGAGCCGAGGCGCGGCGACTCGCCCAACAGTTCTGGCCCGGCGACCTCGCACTCCTCCTGCCGTGGCGGGACCCCGACGACGCCGCACGCCATGCCGCTGTCGGCTCGCCGGCGCTCACCACCATGGCGCCCGGGTTCCTCGGCGAACTGGCTGCACGGGCCAAGGTCCCTGTAGCGGCGACGACGGCCAACATCTCTGGCGACGCCGGACCGGATGACCGCGGGCCCGCGGTCACCCTCGACGAGGTCCATGCCTTCCTCGCGGTCTCCGGCCTCACGGTGTCCGTCGTCGTCGACGGAGGGGTCTGCCCCGCGGCCAACCACATGACGATCGTGGACTGCTTCACCCCGGAGGCCAAGCTCGTACGCACGGGCCTCGTCCACCAGCGAGCTGTCAACGCAGTCCTTGGACGGGAAGTGCGGCCCTCCTGATGGAGATATCGAGTCGCGTCGCGTGGGGACGGGCGCTGGGGCCATGCAGGCTGCGGATCGCGGTCGAGGGCGGGAAGGAATGAGGCCCAGGCCACTCCTCGACACGCACCCGGCGAGGGGCGACGAGGCGCTGCGGCGGGTTCTCGAAGATGCCTCTATGGGCCGCTGGGAGGGCCCGCGCGATCTCCTAACCTCTACCGGACCGGATTGGGATCGCCGGATCTTCCGCCTCCAGGTCCTCGCCGAAGCGGGGGCACGGCTCCGGTTCGCGGACACCTGGGCGAAGGCCGAACCGCGCTCATCACACGCCCTCGCCCTTCTCGCGAACGTCCAGGCTCTGCGCGCCATGATCGTCGGACGGGACGCGGGCCGGGCGCTCATGGAGGAAGCGTGGGCCACCTGCCGTGCCGCTCTGGATGTGTGGCCGCAGGACGTCGCCCCCTTGATTGTCATGCTCGCGCTACTTCGCACTCATGCTCCCGATCGGGACACGCTCTGCCACGTGTGGGAGGAGATCAAGCAGCGTGACCCGTGGAACCGCGAGGCGCACCACGAGGTCATCGCGTACCTGCTTCCCCGCCATCACGGCAAGCCAGGTGAGGCGGCCTGGTGGGCCGAGGAGCAGGCATCCGTCGCGCCCCAAGGCTTGCCCATAGCGGCCCTGCCCTTGGTCGCCCTGGCGGAAGCACACCGGTCCCGCCAGGAGCAGGACCAGACGTCATACGGCCTGACGATCCACCCATGGGTCGACTGCCCGCAGATCGATCCGGTGCTGGAGCGCTGGTGGCGCTACCGAGCACCGCAGCCTCACGCCTGCTTTGCCGACGACGCCAACTACCTCGCCCACGCCCTGTCGTTCGCGAACCGCCACCACGAGGCCCTAGAGGTCTTTGACGCGATCGGCCCGTACGCCACGCAGGTGCCGTGGTCGTACTGCGGTCGGCCTCGCGAGCTGTTCCTGCGGCACCGCGGCTGGGCCTACAGCCCTCCGCGACGCCGACACCGCTGAGCACCCGAACCATCCCCCTTTCACGTACGAAGGACGGAACCCCTGTGCCTCTCGACGTCTCCCGCGTCTCCGACGAGGAACGCCTCAAGCAGCTCGGCTACCAGCAGACGCTGTCCCGCTCGATGTCCGGCCGCGCGAACTTCGGCGTCAGCTTCACGATCATCTCGATCCTGTCCGGCTGCATGACCATGTACGGCTACGGCATGAACACCGGCGGCCCGGCGGTGATCATGTGGGGCTGGCTGTTCGTCGGCCTCATGACACTCTTCGTCGGGCTGTCGATGGCCGAGGTCTGCTCCTCCTATCCCACCAGCGCCGGCCTGTACTTCTGGGCGCACCGCATGGCTCCGAGACGCTCGGCGGCGGCCTGGGCGTGGTTCACCGGATGGTTCAACACCCTCGGCCAGATAGCCGTCACCGCGGGCATCGACTTCGGCGCCGCCAACTTCCTCAACGCTCTGCTTGATCTTCAGTTCGGATACGCCGCCACGCCAGGGCACACCATCACGCTGTTCGGGATCATCCTGGCCCTGCACGGCGTCCTCAACACCTTCGGCGTGCGCATCGTCGCCGCCCTCAACGAGGTGTCCATCTGGTGGCACATCCTCGGCGTCGTGGTGATCTGCGGCGCCCTGGTCCTCATTCCCGACCACCACCAGTCGGCCCACTTCGTCTTCGGTGAGTTCGTCAACAACACCGGCTTCGCCTCCAGCACCTACGTGGTGCTCATCGGGCTGCTGATGGCGCAGTACACCTTCACCGGCTACGACGCCTCGGCCCACATGACCGAGGAAACGATCGACGCGGCCACCGCCGGCCCCAAGGGGATCGTCCGCTCGATCCTCGTCTCCCTCGCGGCCGGATTCATCCTCCTCTTCGGCTTCACCTACGCCATCGACTCCTACACCGGCGCCCTGGAGTCGGGCACCGGTGTGCCCCCGGCACAGATCCTCATGGACGCCCTCGGCGCGGCGGTCGGCAAGTGGCTGCTGCTCGTCATCATCGTCGCCCAGCTGTTCTGCGGCATGGCATCCGTGACTGCCAACTCCCGGATGATCTACGCCTTCTCCCGCGACGGTGCGCTGCCCTTCTCCCGGACGTGGCACAAGCTGCACCCCGGCACACGCACCCCCACCAATGCCGTCTGGCTCGCCACCGGTGGTGCCTTCGTCCTCGGTCTGCCCTACCTGTGGAACAGCACCGCGTACGCGGCCGTCACCTCTATCGCGACCATCGGCCTCTACATCGCGTACGTGATCCCCACGTTCCTGCGGCTGCGCCTGGGGAGCCGGTTCGAGCGCGGCCCCTGGCACCTCGGCTCCTGGTCCACCACGGTCGGCACGATCGCCGTCGCGTGGGTCATGGTGATCACGGTGCTGTTCATGCTGCCGCAGAGCTCCCCAGTCACCGCGGACACCTTCAACTACGCGCCGATCGCGGTCGGGGTCGTCGTCGCCTTCTGCGGTACCTGGTGGCTTGCCTCAGCCCGCAAATGGTTCCTCAACCCAGCCCACCCCCGCAACGCCAGCCCCGCTCATGAGCGGGAAGCGGCGCGCTCGTAAGCCGCGGCGGAGGAGGAACGGCTATGTTCAGCCCGTTTGTGCGGTCAGCGCCGGCGAGCAGCACCGTTCGTCGGCCTGGCGCCGGGTGCGCTGGCGCCGGGGACAGGGTGCTGCAAGGTGGCCTGGGCACGAGGGCCGGGGGCGTGGCGTTGGCCGAGGCGCTGGATGCGCCAGGTCAGGGCGCGGGCGGGGTTGCGGGCGTCGTCCAGGGTGCGTTGGCTGACGGCCTGGTTGAGGACGGTGGCCGCGTTGTGCCCTGCTTTCTCGGCCTCGGCGAGCACTGCGGCCAAGGCATCCCAGGCGGCGTCGTCAAGGATGCGCTCGGCGTAGGTGGGCACCGCCTTGTGGACGTACTGGGCGAGGCGATGCTTGGTCTGCAGGGTGGGTGCGTGGCGGGCGAGGCTGCCCAGCACCGGTGTGGCGATCTGTGCGTACGCGGTCTGCAGGTGGAGGAGGGCCTGTTCGGCTGCCGCCTCTTGCTGGGCGTGCTGGCGGGTGCGGTGCCAGTGCCGGGCGAAGGCGACCGCGGTTAGCGCGGCGTCGATCAGCATCGCCAGGCCGGACCCGTCGCCCACGGATTCGGGGTTGTGCCAGATCGCCTGGACGCTGCGGCGCAGGACGCGGGCGCTGTCGAGGTCGGTGGTGACGCGGGAGCGGGTGGCGCGCTCGAACGCGGCAGCGGCCCGTTCCAGCTCGACCTTTACTGCGGTCGGTGCGGTGAGCGGCAGCAGGTCCAAGGCGGCGCCGAGCGCTACGAGCTGGCCTTGGGCGGCGGGATCGTCACCGTGGGTGAGGTGGTGGGGGATGCGTTCGGTGGCGGCGGTGGCCCGGTGCCACGGGTTGCCCGGCGGGGCGGCGGCGGGTTCGGGGCTGGTGGTGGTGAGGCGCTGGCGGATCTTGGGCAGGGAGAGGTCGCTGGCGAGGGTGGAGCCCGCGTACCAAATGGGTACGGCCTGTTTGTTGACGTCGCCGGGCAGGGCGACGCTGTAGCCGGTCACGTCGCCGGACGGCTCGGTCTTCGGGCGTACGTTCACGCCGGTCGCCTCCAGGAAGGTGAAGAACTCAGCTTCGCTGGAGGCGGCGGCCACCGCGCGGCGTACGCGCAGGCGCAGGATCTCGCGGGATGTGGCGTCCTGGCCCAGGCGCTTGGCCTTGAAGTGCTCTTTGCTGGTGGGGCGCTTGGCGGCGGTGCCGTCGCCCGGCTTCAACCGCCGCAGCCCGTAGTCGATTTCGATTTGGCGGGCTTCCTTCTGGACGGCACGCTGGTCGTAGTCGCGTTTGGGGCGTCGGCCGTCTTGGCGGATGAGGGTGGCGGCGATGTGAATGTGGTCGTCGGCGTGGCGGACGGCCACCCAGCGGCAGGCTTCCTCGTCCCTGTCGGGAGCGATGCCGGCGGCTGCCACGATCCGGCGAGCGACCTCCGCCCACTGGGCGTCGGTGAGGATGGGGTCTTCGGGTGCGGCCCGGACGGGGCAGTGCCACACGGTGTCCTTGGGTGCCTTGTCGCCGAGCATCTGCACGGGCTGGTCGAGCTGAGCGACAAGCTGCTTTTCCACCTCCTTCGGGTCGCGGTGGGGGCTGCGGCCGGGGTCAGGGGCGAAGCCGTTCCAAGACGCCACCAGATGCGGGTCGGTGTGCTCATTGGCCCGGCCCTTGCCGAAGAGGTATCCGATCGTGCGGCGGGTAGCCTCCGGACCCCTGCCAAGGATGATCTTGGGAATCACCGGCTCACCGGCCCTCCGTGATCTGGGCCACGGCGGTGTCCACGTCGGCGATCGACACCTCGACCCGGTCCAGGAGCCGCTGGACGGTGTCAGGGTGGGGCCAGGCGCCGTCCTTGTTGAGGTGCCAGGTGAGCTGGTTGAGGTTGTTGCCGATCTTGCCCAGTTGTCCGTTGGCGGCCATCAGCGCCTTGACCATGGCGCGATAGTCGGCGACCGCGGCGGTGGGGTCGCCGGAGCAGGCGGCGGCCAGCGAGCACTCGGCGACGTAGCCGCCGAGTTGCATGCGGCTCAGGGCAGCGGCGTTCTTCACGAGGGCGTACTCGTCGTCGTTGTAGCGGGGGTGGACGCGGTGCTCGCGCAGCTGCTTGTCACGCAGACGGCGACGCGGTGCAGGCTGCTGCGGCGCGTTCGGCGACGGCTCGCTTGTCCCTCCCTCGGTCGGCTCCCCCGGGCCGGCCGTCTCCGGTGCCCCCTCGGCGCCGGAAGCCTCCGCTCCCTGTGGGGCGGAGGCCGGGTAAGGACTCCTTACCCGACAACTTGCTGCGCGTGTGACGGAGGTCATGGTCGTCTGACGCTGAGCTGCGAGGGGTTCATGGTGCTGGTCGTGCATGCGATGGATCTCCGTGGGGTGCTGGTACCGGGTGCTTGGCTGTGTGCGGCCCCTGTGCCCCGTGCTCGTCGGCACGGGGCACGGGGTGGGGCGAGCGGTGCGTTGGCCGGGGTCAGACCGCATCGGTCGGGGCTGTGCTGAGTTCCCTCTGTGGCTGGGGGGTGGCCTCGTCGGGGCTCTCGAGAGGCTCGGCCGCGAAGCCGTCGTCCACGACGGGCTCGGAGTGGCCGGTCCGCTCGGCCCGCAGCTGGTCGCGCACGACGCGAGCGCGCTTCTGGCCGATCCGTAGTTCGTTGCGGAGACGCTCGGCGGTCAGTTGGTCTTCGCTCCAAGCGGCGGTCAGGAGTCGGGCCTCGTCGAGGACTTCGGCGTCGGTACGGGAGCGGGTGCGGTCGGCGGTCGACTTGGCGGTGGCGGGACCCCGACCGGTCGCCTGACGCGGGGCAGCTCCGGTCGACTCCGCCACAACCGACCGGGGCGGTCCGGCAGCGGGGGCGGGGACCGACTCGTCGGTCTCGGTCGGCCTCGCCACGGGCGCCTCGGCGACCTCCACAGAGGTCGACTCGGCCAGCTGGTCGAGGGCCGATTCGGCCTGGTCAGATGCCGACCGGGCAGCCTGCTCACTGGCTTCCTGACCGGCCGACTCGTCGGCTTGTCGGCTGACCGACTGGGCCGAGGACACCTCGGCGGAGTCGGCCGACTCGGGGGTGTGGTGCAACACCTTCGCCACGAGGTCCGACCCGAAGTAGATCGACCCGACCGGGAGCGAGGTTGCCAGCAGCACCAGGGCCCAGTTCGCAGGGTCCCAGTCGGCCAGTCGGCCCCAACGGATCGACGAGGTGTGCAGGGCCGGAGCGAGGCCGTGCACGTAGTTCAGAAGGAGGCTGGCGATCGTGTAGGTCGCCAGGACCCGCAGCGCGAACTTCCGGTCGGCGCCAGGCAGCACGAGTGTGGCGACCAGTGCGAGCGCCATCAGCCCGTCGACCACGATCGGGTAGAGCAGGGCGGCGGTGGAGTCGGCGCCGATGGCGCGGGCCACGTCGGACAGCGCGTTCCATGAGACGCGGAAGGCCATGAGGACGACGGCCGCCAGGCCGATGACCAGGATGATGCGCCCGTTGCGGTTCACGCGACGCTCCCCAGTTGGTGCGGGTGCCCGGCGAGCATCGCCAGGATCGTCATGCTGGCGAGGGCCTCGTCGCCGGTGTCTGGAGTGAGCGGAAGCAGGGTCGGTGCCTGCGTGGGTTCTGCGGTTGCCGCGTATGGCTGTCAGTGCGCTCGGGCCGGGGGAGGACAAGGCAATGGGCTCCAGGGTGGAGAGGCGGGGCTTGTGGGGTGGGGGTGAGGGGCGTTCACGCGGGTCCGTTCTGAAGGGGGCGCTCGCGTGATCGCTCCGCGCGCACCGGTAGGGATTCAGCCGACGGCGGTGAGGCAGCGGACGGTGGCGTAGGAGCGGGTCTGCTCGTCCCTCTTCGGCAACGCCGTCGGCCTTGGTGGCCAGCTTGCTGTCGACGAGACGGTCGAGGCGGCTCCGGGGAGCAAGGGCCTGTTAATACCCGCGCGGGCCGGTGACCGTGCCGCGTCTGCGGTCGGGGCCGTCGAGGATGACGCGGCGGGTCATTTCGGCGAGGCGGGAGGCGACGCGGTCGCCAACGGCGGTGCGAAGGTCGGCGATGGGGAGGTTGGTGGTGATGAGGGTGGGCAGCTCGTGGACGTACCGGTGGTCGATGAGTCGGTAGGTCAGCTCCTCGGTCCACTCTGATGCCTTGGCGGCGCCGAGGTCATCGAGGAGCAGCAGCGGGCTGCGGGCCAGTTCCTGGAAGCGGCGTTCGCCGTCGTGGCCCTGGCGCGGGCGCAGGGTGGCGTGCAGCTCAGCGGTGGTGATGGCCTCCCAGCGCAGCCGGACCCCGGCGCCGAGCAGCGAGCGGATGGCGCCGTACGCCTGGTAGGTCTTGCCGGTTCCGGTCGGGCCCGCGATCAGCAGCGAAGGGCCGTAGGCGATGCCCGGTGCGCCGCCCGGCCCCGGTCGTCCGGCAGCCGCGATCTCCTCGACCCAGGCCGACACATGGGCGTGGTCGGCCAGTGCGTCGCGGTAGCGGCGCGGGATGCGGGCGGCGGCCAGCTCCAGCGCGGTCACCGGCCCTGGCAACGGCGCTGCGTCGACCGAAGTGGCGGGGGCAATGTCGCGGGCGGCCAGGATCGCCTCCAGCTTGGCCATGGCGCTACCCAGTTGGTGTGGCTCGTGGGCAGAGATCGCAGAGGTCGCGGTGGTCACAGCTCACCCCCGTACGCGGCCTGCGCGTCGACCGGGTTGGTCCACGGCCGGTGCCCTGCGGACGTGCCGCTCGACGAGGGCGGGTTCATAGCCTCGTTGACCAGGCTCGGCAGCACGCTGGGATGCAGGCCCTTGGCCCGCAGCCGCTCGAGACCGGCGCGCACGTACACCGCGTCGATGCCTTCGGCGAGCAGGCGGGCGGTCTCCTTGCCGAGATGCCCCAGGAAGCCTGTGGGCGGCCGGTTGGCGCATGCGGCGGAGTACTCGGCGATGAGCGCCTTGGCCGAGACGGACTCGGGTGCGGGGGCGCTCGCACCCCCCACCGGAGGTGATCCTAGATCCAGGATCCTAGGTCCTAGATCCGGACCATGAGGGCTCACTGAGTCCTCAGTGAGCCCTCCCGGAATGTTCGGTGATGCCTCACTGAAACCCTCCTGAGCTGCGGTTTCGCCGCTCTTCACTGAAGGCTCCCGCAGAGTGCGCGACTCCTCAGCGAGGACTCCGGGAGAGCTCACCGAAGGCTCCGTGAGTCCTGCGTGATGGCTCCCGGAGGGCTGCGCGGGCCGTCCGCCCTCGTGGCGCGGGCAGGCGGGGCAGCGGCTGCCGCTGGGCCGATTGATCTTCTGGTGCTTGGCCCAGGTGACGATGTGCAGGTAGTTCTTGCCGTCGTGGCCTT
This sequence comes from Streptomyces sp. NPDC003379, assembly GCF_053589195.1. Taxonomy (NCBI): domain Bacteria; kingdom Bacillati; phylum Actinomycetota; class Actinomycetes; order Kitasatosporales; family Streptomycetaceae; genus Streptomyces; species Streptomyces sp. NPDC003379. Next base: position 41,177 of record NZ_JBSFRK010000014.1, read on the forward strand.
CGTAGCGGCAGATCAGGCCGGCCCCGGCGAGCTGGGTGAGGTCGTCCTCGACCGCCAGCGGGCCGTGCTCGGGGCGCAGTGCCCACAAGGCACCGGCGATGACGGCGGCTTGGTCGCGGAAGCGGCCGTGGTCGTCGGCCTGGGTGAGGAGCCCGAAGAAGGTCCGTTCCGCGGAGATCGAGACCTCGGCCAGCGACTCAGAGACGAAGGCTTCCGGCTTGATGGTGCGTATCCGTGCCAAGGCAGGTGGGTGTCCTCACTCGGTGGCCGGGCGGTTGGGCAGGGCTCACCATCGTTGGTCGGGGGAGGGGGAGAGGGGCGGTTCGCGACCTACGGCGTGGCGTGCGCCGCAGGCATCCGCGTATCCGGAGGTGTCGTCAACACAGCCACACCCCACCGCATAAGTCCACCCCCATCTCTCACGGCAGAAATGCCGCTGGAAATGAGGCGGGCGGCGCCCCGCCAAAACAGTAAGACGTGATCCCCGGTCGCCGAAATCGTCGGCACAATTAGCCGAGCCAGAAGGATCACAGCGCCGCACAGTTGACGGCCCGCTGCCGGGGAAGCTACAACACAACACCGCACGTCAGGGCATGGTTGGGCATTCCACCCCCGATCCCTGAATGCCCGAGTTGCCGGTTTGGGAATCGCGGCGGTGCTTTATAGCAGACGATCCCCGGTTAGCGAAACCGGAGAAGGCGAGCTACAAAAAACCCATGGCAGCCCGACCCCTTCAAATCGGTCCAGTAGGAATCCGGACCGCCCGAACCATCGAAATTCTCCGTACCGAGCGCGGACTTTCCCAACGCCAGCTCGCCGCCCGTGTGACCGCCCTCGGCCACCCGATGTCGAACACGGCGCTCTCCCGTATCGAACGCGCCCAGCGTCGCTGCGACATCGACGACCTCGCTGCCCTGGCCCAGGCCCTCCACGTCCCGCCCTTCGCCCTCCTGGAGGGCGACACCGCGCTGTGATCGCGGGCATTCCAACTCATGCCCCCAGCACCGCCTACGTAAGGACCCCTCACTCTTGCCCCAAGCCGCAATACCCGCCGCGCCCACGCCTGCTCCGCTCCGCCCCGAAGGCGGCTCCTCGCTGCCGCGCCTCTACGGCCCCGAGGAGATCGCCGACGTACTCGGCTGCTCGGCCTGGTGGGTCAAGGACCGCGCCCGCCGACGGCTCATCCCCTTCACGAGGGTCGGTCGTGCCTACCGCTTCACCGACGAGCACCTAGCGGAGATCATCCGCATGCACGAGACCCGCCCCGCAATTCCGCGGCAGCGAGCCGAAGCTCCTCCTGCGCCCAAGTCCCCCTCACCTCAACCTTCTCCCTCGTCTGCCGCATCCACGGCTCGCCTGCGCGCCCGGCCACCACGCCGAGCCCGTCAGAGCCAGTTCGGGACAGCCGCCTAGCCGACGACACAAGAAGGGGAGGAATCCGTGGGTTTCGCGGAGAAGCGCGGAAACTACTGGCGCGGCCGGTACAAGATCGCGCCCGGCAAACACCTCACGGTCGCCGACGACAACGGTAAGGCGATCAAGTTCGCCACCAAGGGCGAGGCCCAGCGCGCCGCGAGCGAGGCCGAGAACAAGTACCGGCGCGGAGACTGGCGTGACCCGGCACTCGGCCAGGAGACCTTCGGCGAGTACGCGAGTCGCTGGTACGCCGCCCAGGACCTGGCCGCCTCGACGATGCAGAACTACAAGCGCCACATCGAGGAGCACCTGCTCCCCGACTTCGAGGACAAGGCGCTCGCAGGCATCCTGCGCACGGACGTCGAGCTATGGGAGAAGAAGGAGCGGGCCGCGTACGCGGCCTCCAGCGTCAAGACCTGGCGCTCCACGCTCCACCTGATCTTCGAGGACGCGATCGACGAGGGCCTGATCACGTCCAACCCGGCAGCGAGGCGTCGAGGCCGAGGCAAGCGCGCCGGCCGCTCCCGCGACCGCGGCCCGGAGAAGGTCGTCACCGACGCCCTCGGTATCCTGCTCACCGCTGAGCGGGCGGCCCTGCTCTCCGGCCGCGACGACGAGTTCGTCGCCACAGTCCTCAAGGGCTACACCGGCAAGCGCTGGGGCGAGATCGTCGGCCTGGAAACGGAGTTCGTACGCCGCGGCGCCTTCCGCGTCGAGTGGCAGCTGTACGAGCTCGACACCGGCGAGCTGGTGCGCTGCCCGCCCAAGGACGACAGCTACCGCACCATCGACTCACCGGACTGGCTGTCCGCCCTGGTCCTCAACCACATCGCCCGTACGAAGCCCCTGCCGTGCCCCTGCCACGGCAGGACGTACGTCTTCAGGGGCCAGGGTGCAGCCCGCACCGGCGGCCACCTGGGCGCGAAGCTGGCCGATGTCGCACGCCGCGCCGGAGTCTCCACCGGCACGGTTTCCAACGTCCTCAACCACCCCGACCGCGTACGCGAGGACACCCGAGCCCGCGTCGAGCAGGCGATCGCCGACCTCGGCTTCGTACGTGACGGCACCACATCGGAGCACGCGGCCCACTGGCGCCGAAACGGCTTCGCCACTTGGTTGTTCACCCCGGCGGTCTCCGGCTGGTACCCGAAGAAGGCACCCCAGGAGCCACGCCCGGTGCCCATTCTCGGCAAGCCGTGGCCCGGCATCCCGGCCCGCGGCCGAGGAGCTGCCGCTCGGGCGGACGCTTGCTGGCTCCCGATCGCCAAGGGCCTCACGCCCCACGGCCTGCGCCACACGCACCGCACGATGATGGACGACCTCGGTACCGAGAAGGTCCTCATGGACGAGCGGATGGGCCACATCGACGGCTCGGTCTCGGCCCGCTACGCCCACGTCACGTCCGGCATGCGCCAACGCCTCATGGCTGGCCTGACCGAGCAGTGGGAGGCAGCGCTCGGCGCCCGCCTTGCGATGTGCCCCACGTCGCCGGTGCGGGTACTCAATGATCTCCTGCGTGTACGCCGCGAGGTCCGCAGTCTCACGATGCCTCGATGATGTGCGTTTCCCGTGCCCCACGTGATAACCCCATGGGGCACAGGGATCCGCTTCGTGTGACCGATCTTTCGATTGCCCGGGATCAGACGGCGAAGGCTTGACCGCAGACGAGGCAGTGGTGCGGCCCCGACGCGTCTTCGGGGACCTTTACCGGCTCGTATGAGTGGCACGGGGATGTCACGATGACCATGTCGTCTGGTTCTGTGAGGGGAGTGGGTACGTCTGGGGCATTGACGCCGCCCTTGAAGTTGAACTTCACGTGCTTGCTGTTGGCACCCTTGAATGCGGTCCGTAGTTCTTGCTCGATCTCCCGGGCCGCCGCAGGAAGAGTCACGCCTTGGGCGTATTCGAGCTGCTCCTGCGTCCACCAGGAGTCCATCCCTGCTGGCTGCCCGCACAAGGGGCAGTAGTAGGCCGCCGGGGCGGGCTGTTGCTCGGCCTCCTCGTTCGCCGGACCGTGATGCCACTTGAACTGGCGTACGCAGCGCGGGCATTGCCGACGGAGAAACCCGTCGTGATCCAACGGCAAGGTCATCTGGATATCCATGTCACGCCCCGCTCACGAACTCGTCGATCTCGATGGGTGTTCCATCAGCAGTCTTGCCGGTGATGGTGATGGTGAAGTACGAGTTGGAGCGCGCCGCGAGAGAGTCCGACGAAATGCGCCCTACACGCACGGACTTGCCTGCGGGCAGCTTCGGGACAGGGAACTCGTTGGCGTTTCGGACGACGAGCCCTATCGTGTCGTCCGCGTCCACATCTAGCTCGTACACGTCGCCGGGTCCGTGGTTGGTGATCTGAACCTCGCCGATCTTGCCGCGCCCGTTGTCGACGTACCGGGCCTCCAGCCGAGGCATACCAGACGCGTGTGATGACGGCAGCTTCCGGCCCATCGGGAGCCCGCCGCCAGGTGAGATGGGTGGGGTCAGGTCTCCAGCTTCGTGCCAGTCCGTTCCGGTCAACCGCGTAGCACATCCTGCGGTTCTCAGACGGGTCGCGAGGTCCTGCCGCTTCTTGATGCTGTCGTCGAGCCGCACGACATGTCGTCCGTGGATGTCGCTGAAGACCTTTACTTGCCCGAGTTCCACGATCACCGTGCGGTCCTCGTGTCGGCCCATGGCCATGCCCGCCTCGAAGAGCACGTTTGGGCGGGGTTGCATCTGAGGGCTGCACTCGGGATCGCCCGCGTAGGTCAGGCTCTCGTGCAGGTAGGTGACATCGTCAGGCGTCTGGAGGACCACGACGGCCTGGGCGCTCGCGAAGGCTGTGTCGAGGACTTCCCCGATGTAAGGGGAGCCCTTCCCGGTCATCTGGATGGCTTCCGACCACTCGATTGGATCCAGCCCGATCGCCCGCAGAAACTCGAACAGTCCCTTGCGGGCGGGTTCATTGCGTCCGTGGATTACGAACACCTTGCGAGGGTCGACGCTGCCCTCGGCTGCACTAGCTGTCATGTCTACCTCACCGCTTAGGGTCGAGGGTGGAGTCTGTTGCCAGAAGACGCTAACGGTAGGCACTGACAGTCGGGGGGATGTGTGTGCTTGGGAGCCCGATCCTGAGCTCGGCTCCCAAACGGCTCCCAAAATGGCCCTCGAACGCACATCAGGCCCGGTACTGATCTCTCAGTACCGGGCCTGACCTGCTATTTCTCTGTCGGGGTGGCGGGATTTGAACCCACGACCTCTTCGTCCCGAACGAAGCGCGCTGCCAAGCTGCGCTACACCCCGATGTCGTTGCTCCAGTGGCCCCGCATTGCTGCAGGCCCGTGGCGACATCGATTACTTTAGCGGACCGGCGGCCTGAGACGAAATCCGGTTTTCGGGGCCCCGGGGCTGAGGGCGGATGTGGTCCACGGTGACGGTCAGCAGGGCCAGTGCGTAGAAGGCCAGGCCGAAGACGGTCGCGTTGCCGAGTACGCCGGTGTAGCCGTGGATGGTGACGTCCAGGAACGGGTACGGGTAGCGGGCCGTCGAGCCCGGGGGTATGAGGGCGCCGCGGGTCAGGGCGAAGGCCAGGTACGTCAGGGGGTAGAGCAGCCATCCGGCCGCGTGGCGGGGGCGCAGGCCGCCCGGCCTGGTGAGCAGCAGCCAGTCGAGGGCCACGCCGAGCGGCGTCACGGTGTGCAGGAGCTGGTTCGAGAGGGCGTGCCAGTGCGGCGATGCCGACGCCGGTCCCTCCGTCATGGAGAAGCCGCTTGAGCCGTTCGCCAGGACCAGGTGGTAGACGAGGCCCGTGATCGCGATGAAGAAGAGCGTGGCGCCGGTCAGCCATGGCGGGAGTGGGCGGCGGCCCCGCCACGCCCGCCATGCGGAGAGGCCGAGGACCACCGCCACCAGCAGGTTGCTCTGGACGGTGAAGTAGCTGAGGACGCGTTGGGGGCTGCCGGTGGCCAGGTCGATCACGATTCCGGTCACCGCGGCGACGGCGATCAGCGCGCGCAGGGCGGCCACGAGGGGACGGCGTACGGGTGGCACGACCGCCTCCGCGGGGACACCCGAGGCGCTTGAGCTGCCCGAGGCGCTGGAGCTGCCCGAGGTGCCTGCGCTGCCTGAGGTGCGTGAGGCGCTCGAGGTGCCTGCGCTGCCCGAGGGGGTTGGAGCGATCATCCATCCACGGTAGGGGCATAGGCGTCGGAGGCGTCGGGGGCGTCGGGGGCGTCGGGGGCGTCGTGGTGGGTGGTTCATGGGTGGTTCTTAGGGCTCCCGCCTCCGGGCCTCCGGGCCTCCGGGCTCCCGGGCTCCCGGGCCTCCGGGCCTCCGGGCTCCCGGGCTCCCGGGCCTCCGGGCTCCCGGGCCTCCGGGCTCCCGGGCCTCCGGGCTCCCGGGCCTCCGGGCTCCCGGGCTCCCGGGCCTCCGGGCCCCCGGCCCCCCGGGAGCCAGGTGCCCCGGGAGCCAGGTGCCCCCTCGGCTTCAGGCCGCGCGGCCCGCCCCCGCCCCCACCCCCCGCGACGTCAGCGTAAGCAGCGTCGCCTCCGGCGGGCACGCGAACCGCATCGGCGTGTAGCGGTTCGCCCCGCATCCCGCCGACACGTGCATGAACGACGTCCGCCCCTCCGCCGTATGCGTGGACAGGCCCTTCACGCGGTCCGTGTCGAGGTCGCAGTTGGTGACCAGAGCCCCGTAGAAGGGGATGCAGAGCTGCCCGCCGTGGGTGTGGCCGGCGAGGATCAGCGGGTAGCCGTCCGCCGCGAACGCGTCCAGGCAGCGCAGGTACGGGGCGTGCACGATGCCCATCGAGAAGTCGGCCCCGGCGTCCGGACCGCCTGCCACGCGCGCGTACCGGTCCCGTTTGATGTGCGGGTCGTCCAGGCCGGTGAGGCCGATCTCGTAGCCGTCGATCTTCAGGGCGCCGCGGGTGTTCGTGAGGTTGACCCAGCCCGCCTCGTCGAAGGCGTCGCGCAGTCCCTCCCAGGGGTTGTGGATGACGCCGACGGCGGGTGCGTTGCCGTTCAGACCGTGCTTGCCCTGGGCTTTTTCGAACAGATAGCGGGCGGGATTGCGCGGCTTCGGTCCGTAGTAGTCGTTCGAGCCGAAGACGTACGCCCCGGGGAACCGCATCAGCGGGCCGAGCGCGTCCAGCGTCTCCGGCACGCCCTCGGGGTCGGAAAGGTTGTCGCCCGTGTTGATCACGAAGTCGGGGCGCAGGCCCGCGAGCGAGCGCAGCCACCGCTGCTTCTTGCGCTGCCCGGACACCATGTGGATGTCGGAGACCTGGAGGACCCGCAAGGGGCGCATCCCCGACGGCAGCACGGGCACCGTGACCCGCCTCAGCCGGAAGGAACGGGCCTCGAAGCCCACCGAGTAGGCGAGACCGGCCGCGGCCGTCGCCGTGATGCCCAGGGGTACTGCGTATCGCGCGCGCATCCTCCCATCGTGTCAGACGCCGGCCGGTCAGAATCCGGAGGGCGCCCGGCGGCAACCGGCCCGCGCCCCAGGGAAATCGGCGGGCAGGAAACCGCCCGCACCTGCCACAATCAACCCATGACCACGCTCAAGTCGAAGCTGCAGGAAGACCTCACCGCCGCGATCCGGGGGCGCGACGAGCTGCGCTCCTCGACGCTCCGGCTGACCCTCACCGCCGTCACGAAGGAGGAGGTCGCGGGCGTCCAGGCGCGCGAGCTCTCCGACGACGACGTCCAGAAGGTGATCGCCCGCGAGGCGAAGAAGCGCCGTGAGGCCGCCGACGCGTTCGGACAGGCGGGGCGCACCGAGCAGGCGGAGCGGGAAAAGGCGGAGGGCGAGGTTCTCGCCGAGTACCTCCCGAAGCAGCTCTCCGACGACGAGCTCCAGGCGATCGTCGCCCAGGCCGTCGCGGAGGCCAAGGCCGCCGGCGCCGAGGGCCCGCGCGCCATGGGCCAGGTCATGAAGATCGTGAACCCGAAGGTGGCGGGCCTCGCCGAGGGCGGCCGCGTCGCCGCCACGGTCAAGAAGCTCCTCGCGGGCTGATCCGGCCCAGCCGCTTCCCCGCGTACACGTACGTATATATACGTACGTGTACGTATGTGTACGTATACACATGCGCGTACGCAGATGAGGGCGCCCCCTGCTCCAGGGGGCGCCCTCATCTGCGTACGCAAGCGGTACGTACGCAGGTAAAACCCGTACTACCGGCGCCAGCCTCCGCCGATCCCGCCCCCATTGCCATGACCGCCGCCGTTCCCGGCGCCGCCGAGCACGTCCGGCGGGATGCTGATGTCCGGCCACGGGTTGCCGCCCCCGCCGCCAACGACGCCGCCCCCATCACCCGGCTTGCCGTCGTCGTGGCTCCCGCCCCCGGGCCCGCCCCCGGTCTCGCCGCCGGTTCCGCCCTCGTCCCTGTGCTTGTCCCTGTCCCTGTCCCTGTCCTTGTCGTGGCTCTTGTCCCCACCGGGGATCTGTACGGAGTTGAAGTCCGGCGCCGGCTTGCCCGTCAGGGCGCCGTTCATCGCGTCGCGCCAGATCGGGCCCGGCACCTCGCCACCGAAGACCTTGTCGTACGTGACTCCGCCGATGGGGATGTCGACCATCTGCCGCTTGTGCTGCGGGTCGCCGACCCAGACCGCGCCCGACATGTTCGGGGTGTAGCCCACGAACCAGGCGGCGTAGCGGAAGTCGGTCGTACCCGTCTTGCCCGCGCTCGGTCGCGAGCCGAGACCGGCCTGCTGGCCCGTGCCGTCCTCGACCACGCCTCTCAGGAGGGTGTTCATCGTGTCCGCCGTCTTCTCCGACATCGCACGCGAGCACGTCGACTTCGGCACCGGCAGAGACTTGCCGCCGAGCGTGGTGATCGACTCGATGGCGATCGGCGAGCAGTACGTGCCGCGCGAGGCGAAGGACGCGTACGCGCTCGCCATCGTCAGCGGCGACATCTCCTGGGTGCCCAGCGCGATCGACGGCGCCTGGGCCATCTCCTTGCCGTCCGCCCGCTCGACGCCCATCTTGTCGGCCATCTTCGTCACCGGGCAGATGCCGATGTCGCCGATGAGCTGCACGTAGTAGGTGTTGACCGACTTGGCGGTCGCTTCCTTCATGCCGTACGGGCCGACCTCGGCTTCGTTCTCATTGGTGAGCTTCTCGTTGTTGGAGTTCACCCAGTTCTTGCCGTCACAGGCCGAGACCCGCGCCGGATACGGCATCTCGTACGGGGACGAGTACCTCTGTCCGGCGGACTTGCCGCCCTCCAGGGCCGCCGCCGCGACGATCGGCTTGAACGTCGAACCCGGCTGGTAACCCGCGCCGCCTCCCATGGAGTCGTCCACGGAGAGGTTGATCGTGGTCTCGTTCTTCTGGAAGCCGTAGGGCCGCGACTGGCCCATGCCGAGGATCTTGCCCGTGCCCGGCTCGACGATGGTGGCGGCGGTCGCCACGTCGTCGGTCTTGTTCACGTGGTCCTTGATGGACGCCTGCACCGAGTCCTGCGTCTGCGGGTCGAGCGTCGTACGGATCCTCAGGCCGCCGCGGTTCCAGACCTTGGCCCGCTCTTCCTTCGTCTTGCCGAAGACCGGGTCGTTGAGGAACACCTCGCGTACGTAGTCGCAGAAGAAGCCGGCGCCGCTGACCGCGGTGATGCAGCCGTTCTTGGGCCGGCTCACCTTCAGGCCGAGGTCCGTCCGCTTCGCCTTGGCTGCCTCCTGCTGCGAGATGTCGTGGGTGTCGGCCATGCGCTGCAGCACGACGTTGCGCCGCTGGGTGGCCTCCGCCGCGTCGTTGACCGGGTCGTACCGGCTGGGCGACTGCACGATGCCGGCGAGGAGCGCGGCCTCCTGGAGTTGCAGGTCCTTGGCGGGCTTGGAGAAGTAGCGCTGGGACGCGGCCTCGATGCCGTACGCCTGCTGACCGAAGTAGGTGATGTTCAGGTAGTTGTTGAGGATGCGCTTCTTGCCGAGCTTGTCCTCGACCTGGATCGCGTACTTCAGCTCGCGGATCTTGCGGCCGAGCGTCTGCTGCGTGGCCTCGGCGACCTTCGTCGGGTCGTCGCCCGCCTCCTCGACGAAGACGTTCTTCACGTACTGCTGCGTGAGCGTCGAGGCGCCCTGGGAGACGCCGCCGCTCTGCGCGTTCTGGTTGAGGGCGCGCAGGATGCCCTTGAGGTCGATCGCGCCGTGCTCGTAGAAGCGGGCGTCCTCGATGGCGACGATCGCCTTCTGCATGTACGGCGAGATGTCCTTGAGGGGCACCACCGTGCGGTCACGCGAGTAGACGGAGGCGATCTGGCCGCCCTTGCTGTCCAGGATGCTGGTGCGCTGACTGAGCGGCGGCTGCTTCAAGTTGGCGGGGATCTCGTCGAACCCCTCTACGGAACCCTTGGCCGCGAGACCCAGCGCTCCGGCCGCGGGCAGGGCGATCCCGGCCAGCACCGCACCCGCCAGCACGCTGACACCTAGGAACTTCGCAGCCTGCTGAATCGGTGACAGACCACCGCCGGAGCGCTTCTTTCCCATGAGAGCAGCCTAATCCGTAGTCAACGGCGTTCCGAGGGAGTGGGTGTTCCTCGGGATGTTCGAGTGCCGGATCGTGACATCCAGGGGGTCGGTGGTCCGCGCCATCTCGGATCGGTGGACCGCGCCGTCCCGGATCGTGGACCGCTCTGCGTCGAATCGCCGGACAGGGGCCAATGCCTTGGCCTAAGCTGCTCTCAACTGTCACAGCAGTGCGGTGCGGCAGCAAGTCCTCCGCCGCTTCCGGATCCGATGGATTTATGTCCGTATACGCCCTATGTGGCGTCAGGTATCCGTTGTGACTCAACTGAACCGTCCCGGTTTGCCGGGTTCCTCACGCATGTCGCCAGCTCACTCCGTCGGGTGATCTGCCGCTTACGCATAGTCCGTTCGGGCCATCCAAGATTGGGCCCGAAGGGGGTGTTGCGCTGTGCCCACCTTCCGTAACGTCCTCAACTGGCGGCGGTGAATATGCCGCTGCCGCCGTGGGGGAGCCTCGATTCGGGAGAGGACGGCGCCGGTATGGGCTGGGTAACCGACTGGAGTGCGCAGGCGGCCTGCCGCACTACCGATCCAGATGAACTGTTCGTTCAAGGAGCAGCGCAGAACAGGGCCAAGGCGGTGTGCACCGGATGCCCGGTGCGGACCGAGTGCCTGGCCGACGCGCTCGACAACCGCGTCGAGTTCGGCGTGTGGGGTGGCATGACGGAGCGTGAGCGCCGCGCACTGCTGCGCAGGCGTCCCACCGTCACCTCATGGCGCAGGCTCCTGGAGACAGCGCGCTCCGAGTACGAGCGCGGCGCGGGCCTGCTGCCCGTGGACTTGGAGGACGAGGAGACGTACGAGAGCTACGCGGCGGTCGGCTAGCGCCATCGGTGGGCCAGGGGCCAGCGCCATCAATGGGTCAGCGTTCGGCTGGTTCTGTCCGGGTCGGCCCGGCGCGGGGCTCGGCGTGCCCGCCGTTCAGCCCGCCAGCCGGTCCCCAACGGCACGGAGCCCCGTGAGGTCGTGCACATCGCCCGGCAGCGCGGCCACTTCTGCCACCGCCACCTCGGGGTGGAGCGCGGTGAAGCGGTCACGCGTGCGCTGCTCACGCGCGAGCAACTGCATGCGCTCGGCGTGCAGCCGCAGCAGCCCCGCCGTCAACCGCTCGACGGACGGGTCGGCGGAGGGGTCGGTCGAGGGGCCGGCCGATGGTTCAGCAGGCGATGCGACAGGTGATCCAGCAGGTGATCCAACAGAGGATTGATCAGAGATTTCAGCAGGGACTTCAGCAGGGTTTTCAGCCGTGGGTTCGTCGCGAGTCTCAGAAGTCGCCGGATTATCGGAGGAGTTACGACCTCCAATCTTCCCGTCCTCCTGATCCACAATGCCGCTCTCATCAAGATTTTCCGCGGCGGCAAGCGCCCGCTCGGCCGACAGCTGAGCGGCACCGCTGCCGTGCACACGGTTCAGCACCAGACCGGCCAGCGGCATGTCGTCGGCGGCCAGGCGCTCCACGAAGTACGCGGCCTCCCGCAGCGCGTCCCGCTCCGGCGAGGCCACCACGAGGAACGCCGTGCCGGGCGCCTGCAAGAGCCGGTATGTGGCGTCCGCCCGCTTGCGGAACCCGCCGAACATGGTGTCCATCGCCGCCACGAACGTCTGTACGTCGCGCAACAGCGGCCCGCCGAGCAGCTTGCCCAGCGCCCCCGTCATCATCGACATACCGACGTTCAGAAACTTCATCCCGGCTCGGCCGCCCACCTTCGCCGGCGCCATGAGCAGCCGGATCAACTTCCCGTCCAGGAAGGAGCCCAGCCGCTTGGGGGCGTCCAGGAAGTCCAGCGCCGAGCGCGAGGGCGGCGTATCGACGACGATCAGGTCCCACTCGTCGCGGGAGCGCAGCTGGCCCAGCTTCTCCATCGCCATGTACTCCTGCGTGCCCGCGAAGCCCGCCGAGAGCGACTGGTAGAAGGGGTTGCCGAGGATCGCGGCGGCCCGCTCCTTGTCCGCGTGCGCCTCGACGATCTCGTCGAAGGTGCGCTTCATGTCGAGCATCATGGCGTGCAGTTCACCGGTGCCGGTGCCGGTGCCGGTGCCGTCGATGTCCTTGACCCGCCGCGGCACGTTGTCGAGCCGGTCGATGCCCATGGACTGGGCGAGCCTGCGCGCCGGGTCGATGGTCAGTACGACGACCTTGCGGCCCCGCTCGGCCGCGCGCAGGCCGATGGCGGCCGCCGTGGTCGTCTTGCCGACGCCTCCGGAGCCGCAGCACACCACGATGCGGGTCTTCGGGTCGTCGATCAGGGCGTCGACGTCCAGCGTGCGGGTGGAGCCCAGCGCGCGGACGGCGTCCAGGGGCCGTGCCGAGTCGGAGCGCCGTGCCGAGTCGGAGGGCCGTACCGGTTCCGGGGTCATGCGATCCCTTGCTTCCGCAGTGCCGTGGCGAGCTCGTAGAGGCCCGCGAGGTCCATCCCGCCCGCCAGCAGCGGGAGTTCGTGGAGGGGCTGACCGAACTCCGTGAGGACGGCCCGCTGGTCGCGCTCCAGGGCGTACCGCTCCGCGTACTCCGCGGCCTGCTCCAGGAGCGGGTCGACGAGCCGCTCGGCGTTCCCGCCCCGCCGGGCGCCGCCGAGGCCCGCGGCGGACAGCGACCTGGCGATGGCCGTACGAGGCGCCTGCTCCAGGCCCAGCTCCAGTTCGGCCTCGTCCAGCAACGCCGTACGCACCATGTTCACGATGACCCGCCCCACGGGCAGCCGCGCGGCCCGCAGCTCGGCGATGCCGTCCGCGGTCTCCTGGACGGGCATCTCCTCAAGGAGGGTCACCAAGTGGACCGCGGTCTCGGGCGACTTGAGGACCCGCATCACGGCCTGCGCCTGGTTGTGTATGGGCCCGATCTTCGCGAGCCCCGCGACCTCGTCGTTGACGTTCAGGAAGCGGGTGATGCGCCCGGTCGGCGGGGCGTCCATCACGACGCAGTCGTACGCGTACCGCCCGCTCTTGTCCTTCCGGCGGACGGCCTCGCAGGCCTTGCCGGTCAGCAGTACGTCCCGGAGTCCCGGCGCGATGGTGGTCGCGAAGTCGATGGCGCCGAGCTTCTTCAGGGCCCGGCCGGCTCCCCCCAGTTTGTAGAACATCTGGAGGTAGTCGAGCAGCGCCAGCTCGGGGTCGATGGCGAGGGCGTACACCTCCCCGCCCCCGGGAGCGACGGCGATCTTCCGCTCCTCATAAGGCAGCGCCTCCGTCTCGAAGAGCTGCGCGATGCCCTGTCTGCCCTCGACCTCCACGAGGAGGGTGCGCTTGCCCTCCGTCGCGAGGGCGAGCGCGAGGGCGGCGGCCACCGTGGTCTTGCCGGTACCGCCCTTGCCACTGACGACCTGGAGCCTGCTCACACTCGTGAGCCTAACCAGTCGCCGCCCGGGCTACGCAGGAGCCCACCGTGAGCATCCCCTCACACCGACTACAGTCGGCCACATGACCAAGTGGGAATACGCAACCGTGCCTCTGCTCGTCCACGCCACGAAGCAGATTCTGGACACCTGGGGCGAGGACGGCTGGGAGCTGGTCCAGGTCGTGCCCGGGCCGAACAACCCCGAGCAGCTGGTGGCCTATCTGAAGCGCGAGAAGCAGGCGTGAGCGGGGCTGGGGCCGTCGAGGCCCGCCTCGCCGAGCTCGGCCTGACCCTGCCCGCGGTCGTGCCGCCGCTGGCTTCATACCAGCCGGCCGTCCAGTCCGGTGTGTACGTCTACACCGCGGGGCAGCTCCCGATGGTGGAGGGCAAGCTCGCCGTGACCGGCAAGGTCGGCGCCGAGGTCACCCCGGAGGAGGCCAAGGAACTGGCTCGTATCTGCGCGCTGAACGCGCTGGCCGCGGTGAAGTCGGTCGTCGGTGACCTCGACCGCATCGCGCGTGTCGTGAAGGTCGTCGGGTTCGTGGCCTCCGCGCCGGACTTCACGGGCCAGCCCGGCGTGATCAACGGCGCGAGCGAGCTGCTGGGCGAGGTGCTCGGCGAGAAGGGCGTGCACGCGCGCAGTGCCGTGGGTGTCGCCGTGCTTCCGCTGGACGCGCCGGTCGAGGTCGAGTTCCAGGTGGAGCTGACGTCTCCGTAGGGCCTGATTGTTGCCTCTCGAACATCAGCTCACTTGGGGATAGCCTCCGCCCATGGCAAATGGGCAGTGGTACCCCCCGGAGTGGCCCGACCGCATCCGCGCCCTCGCGAGCGGTGAGCTGACTCCGGCCACCCCGCGCCGCGCCGCCACCGTCATGCTGCTCAGGGACGGGCGGGGCGGGCGGGGCGGGTCGGACGTGGCCGGGAACGGCTCGGACGGCGCGAAGGGCGCGAAGGGTGCGCCTGAAGTACACATGCTGCGCAGACGCGCCTCCATGGCCTTCGCCGGAGGCGCGTACGCGTATCCGGGCGGCGGCGTCGATCCGCGCGACGACGACCGCCTGGTGCGCTGGGCGGGGCCCACGCGCGCGTCCTGGGCCGCCCGGCTGGGCGTCGACGACGAGGCCTCGGCGCAGGCGATCGTCTGTGCGGCCGTCCGCGAGACGTACGAGGAGGCGGGCGTGCTGCTCGCCGGGCCCTCCCCGGAGACCGTCGTCGGCGACACCACGGGGGAGGACTGGGAGGCGGACCGCGAGGCCCTGGTGGCCCGTGATCTGTCCTTCGCGGACTTCCTGGACCGCAGGGGGCTGTTCCTGCGCAGCGACCTTCTCGCGGCCTGGGCACGGTGGATCACTCCGGAGTTCGAGCCCAAGCGCTACGACACGTTCTTCTTCGTGGCGGCGCTTCCGGAGGGGCAGCGTACGCGCAACGCCTCTACGGAGGCGGACCGTACCGTCTGGATCCGCCCCGCGGAGGCGGCTGCCCGCTACGACGAGGGGGAGCTGCTGATGATGCCGCCGACGATCGCGACGCTGCGGGCGCTGAGCGCCTACGTGTCGCCTTCCGCGGCGCTTGCCGCGGCTTCGGTCCAGGACATGGCTCCGGTGCTTGCGCGGGCGCGGCTGGAGGGCGGGGAGCTGGTGCTGTCCTGGCCGGGCCACGGGGAGTTCACCAAGCGGATCGCCTCCGGCGGGGCGAGGTGACTCCGGAACCGGGGCCCAGCGGCCCTCTGGGACGCCCCTCCGGCAAGGACCCCTACGACCTGCCCGCCCGGTGCCCCACAGTGATCCCTGGCCCCACCGACCGGACCCTGGACCGGAACCCTCAGCCCCCGACGGGAGTCACCCCCGCATGACAGATGCCGCCGCCCTCCCGGGCCAGCCCCGTGGCGGAGTCCTCAGCGGGCCCGCCACCGACCGCGCGGTCAACGTTCTCGCGCCCAACCCCTCCGCCATGACGTTGGACGGGACCAACACCTGGATCGTGTCGGAGCCGGACTCCCCCCTCGCGGTGGTCATCGACCCGGGTCCGCTCGACGACGCCCATCTGAGCCACGTCATCGAGGCGGCCGAGAAGATGGGCAAGCGCGTGGCCCTGACCCTCCTGACACACGGCCACCCCGACCACGCGGAAGGCGCCTCCCGCTTCGCCGAGCTGACCCGGACCCACGTACGCGCCCTCGACCCCGCCCTGCGTCTGGGTGACGAGGGCCTCGCGGCCGGTGACGTGATCACCACGGGCGGACTGGAGATGCGCGTCGTCGCCACCCCCGGGCACACCGCGGACTCGCTCTGCTTCCATCTCCCCGCCGACCGGGCGGTCCTGACGGGCGACACGATCCTCGGCCGCGGTACGACGGTCGTGGCGCACCCTGACGGCCGCCTGGGCGACTATCTCGACTCCCTGCGCCGTCTCCGCTCCCTGGCGGTCGACGACGGCGTCCACACGGTCCTGCCGGGCCACGGGCCGGTCCTGGAAGACGCCCAGGGAGCCGTCGAGTTCTACCTCGCGCACCGGGCGAACCGGCTGGCCCAGGTCGAGACGGCCGTGGAGAACGGCCACGTCGAGGCCGCGGCCGTCGTCGCGCACGTGTACGCGGACGTGGACCGCTCCCTGTGGCCGGCCGCGGAACTCTCGGTCCGGGCGCAGCTGGAGTACCTGGGGGAGCACGGCCTGATCTGACCGAGCCCCGGTCGCCCGCGGGCATACGTTGAGCGGGCATACGTTGAGCGGGCATACGTTGAGCGGGCATACGTTGAGCGGGCATACGTTGATGGGCCCCGCCTCCGAAGAGGCGGGGCCCATCAACGTACAGACACAGCGTCAGCGCGACCGCTTGGCGAGCCGCTCGACGTCCAGAAGGATCACCGCACGCGCCTCCAGGCGCAGCCACCCGCGCCCGGCGAAGTCCGCCAGCGCCTTGTTGACCGTCTCGCGGGAGGCGCCGACCAGCTGGGCGAGCTCCTCCTGCGTGAGGTCGTGCACGACGTGGATGCCCTCCTCGGACTGCACGCCGAAGCGGCGCGACAGATCGAGCAGCGCGCGGGCCACCCGGCCCGGCACGTCGGAGAAGACCAGGTCGGACATCTGGTCGTTGGTCTTGCGAAGGCGCCGGGCGACGGCACGCAGCAGTGCGGCGGCCACCTCGGGCCGGGCGTTCAGCCACGGCTGGAGGTCGCCGTGGCCGAGGCCGAGCAGCTTCACCTCGGTGAGGGCGGAGGCCGTGGCCGTCCGCGGACCCGGGTCGAAGAGCGACAGCTCACCGATCAGCTCACCGGGGCCGAGCACCGCCAGCATGTTCTCCCGGCCGTCGGGCGAGGTGCGGTGGAGCTTCACCTTGCCCTCGGTGACCACGTACAGGCGGTCTCCGGGGTCGCCCTCATGGAAAAGCGCATCCCCGCGCGCGAGCGTCACCTCACTCATGGAGGCGCGGAGCTCCGCGGCCTGCTCGTCATCGAGCGCCGCGAAGAGCGGGGCGCGCCGCAGAACGTCGTCCACGAGTTCTCTCCTTGTCGACCTGCATCAGGGGACCGTGTTCCCCAGTTTGCCGGACGGTCCAAACAGTGTGATCAGTCACAAGTCTGCCGCACCGGCGTGGCGTGCTGTGCGGGAGGGGGCCAATTGGGGGCCGATCCATGAGGCCAAGGACGGATGTCAGTGTCGGGCTCTAGGCTGGCCGGGTGTCCAAAAAGCCGGTGAACGCACAGGCGGAGGGGGCTGAGCGGCTGACCGCGCCCCCCGATTCCGCTGTGGGCGAACAGGCGTCCGGGGCGTCGGGTAACCCGGCAAATCGGACAGGCGTGACGCGTCCGGCGGATGCGTCCCCGCCGAAGCGGGCAGCTGCCGATCATCAGCCGGCGCCCCAAAGCGGCCGGCCCGCGAGGCAATCGCCCTCCCCAAGGAAGGCCCCCTCAGTGAAGAAGACAACGCCCTCCACAAAGCCGGCGCCTCCCAGGGAGTCGGCGCCTGCCGCGCAACCGACGCCCACCGCGAAGGCGCGCGCCGCCAAGAAGTCCGGACCCGCCGCCAAGCAGGCCGCACCCACGACGAGGAAGGCTTCGCCCGCCGCGAGCCCCGCGCCCACGGTGAAGAGGGCCGCACCTACGGCCAAGAAGCAGGCACCCACACCCCCAAGCATCACGCCCACGGTGAAGAGGGCCGCACCTACGGCCAAGAAGCAGGCACCCACACCCCCAAACATCACGCCCACGGCGAAGAGGGCCGCGCCCACGACGAGGAAGGCTTCGCCCGCCGCGAGCCCCGCGCCCACGGCGAAGAAGGCTCCGCCCGCCGCCCAGAAGCAGGCACCCACCGCAAGCCCCGCGCCCGCCGCCAAGAAATCCGCGCGCGCCGCCAAGAATTCCGCCCCCGCCGCAAAGAAGCGAACACCCGCTGTGAAAAAAGCCGAGCCCACCACAGAGAACACCCAGCCCACTGCGGGGAACGCAGAGTCCCCCACAGAGGCCACAGAGCCCGCCCCCAAGAGCCCCGTCGCCGCCCCCAAGACCTCCACCCCCACCGCGAGGAAGACCGGCCCCGCCGCGAAGAAGCCCAAGCAGCCCCAGCAGTCCAAGCAGCCCAAGGCCCCCGCGGCCAAACCCCCCTCCACCCCTCCGGAGGAGTCCCGCACCGCACTGGTCCGCCGTGCCCGGCGGATCAACCGTGAGCTCGCCGAGGTGTACTCGTACGCCCACCCAGAGCTGGACTTCGAGAACCCCTTCGAGCTCCTGGTCGCCACGGTTCTCTCCGCGCAGACCACCGACCTGCGCGTGAACCAGACGACCCCCCGCCTGTTCGCCAAGTACCCCACCCCGGAGGACCTGGCCGCGGCCGTGCCCGAGGAGGTCGAGGAGCTGATCAGGCCGACCGGGTTCTTCCGCGCCAAGACGAAATCGATCATGGGCTTGGCGAAGGTCCTGACGGACGACTTCGGAGGCGAGGTGCCGGGACGCCTCGACGACTTGGTCAAGTTGCCCGGCGTAGGCCGCAAGACCGCGTTCGTCGTCCTGGGCAACGCCTTCGGCGTCCCCGGCATCACCGTGGACACCCACTTCGGGCGGCTCGTCCGCCGCTGGAAGTGGACCGAGGAGACGGACCCGGAGAAGGTCGAGACGGCCGTCGCCTCGCTCTTCCCGAAGAGCGAGTGGACGATGCTCTCGCACCGCGTGATCTTCCACGGCCGCCGCATCTGCCACTCCCGCAAGCCCGCCTGCGGCGCCTGCCCGATCGCCCCGCTCTGTCCGTCGTACGGAGAGGGCGAGACCGACCCGGAGAAGGCGAAGAAGCTCCTGAAGTACGAGATGGGCGGCTTCCCGGGCCAGCGCCTCAAGCCCCCGGCCGATTACCCCGGAAAGCCCGCGCCTCCGTTGGCCGCGGGGTGAATGGGGAACAAGGCGGAACGAACCCAGGGGCAAAGAGCGTTGTCCAGAGACGGACGGGGGTGCCGATGACGCACGCGAGCGACACGACAAGCACGACCAGCACGAGCGACACGGCTGAGAGCAGTAACCACGTACAGGCAACGGCAAAGGCAAAGGCAAAGGCACCAGCGCAAGCGCAGGTACAAGCGCAAGCGCAGGTACAAGCCCAGTCGCACGCCCTCCTCAGCACCGACGGCCTCCCCGCCTGGCTGACCCCCGTGGCCCGCGCCGCCAAGACCATCCAGCCGCTCCAGCTGAGCCGTTTCCTCCCCCCTGAGGACGGCGCCGGACGCCAGTCCGCGGTGCTCGTCCTCTTCGGAGAGGGCGAGCGAGGCCCCGAGCTGCTCCTGATGGAGCGTGCCGGTTCCCTCCGGTCCCACGCGGGGCAGCCGTCCTTCCCGGGCGGGTCCCTCGACCCCGAGGACGGTGATCCGCAGACGGACGGGCCCTTGCGCGCCGCTCTGCGCGAGGCGGAGGAGGAGACCGGCCTCGACCCCCGAGGCGTCCAGCCCTTCGCCGTGCTGCCGCGCCTCTTCATCCCGGTGAGCGACTTCGTCGTGACGCCCGTGCTCGGCTGGTGGCGCACCCCGACCCCCGTCGGAGCCGTCGATCCGAACGAGACCGCCCGCGTCTTCACGGTCCCCGTGGCCGATCTCACGGATCCGGCGAACCGGGCGACGGCGGTCCACCCCAGCGGCCACCACGGCCCGGCGTTCCTCGTCGAGTCCGCTCTGGTCTGGGGTTTCACCGCCGGGGTGATCGATAGAATTCTGCACTTCGCGGGCTGGGAGCGGCCCTGGGACCGCGGTAAGCAGGTCCCACTCGACTGGCGCTCATGACAAGGTTGCGGGGACGTGGGGACCGCGATGCGAGGCGAGGATTGAATCGGTGAACGTGCTGGACGTCCTGTTGCTGCTCGCCGCGGTGTGGTTCGCGATCGTGGGCTATCGCCAGGGCTTCGTGGTCGGCATCCTCTCGGTGACCGGGTTCCTCGGCGGCGGTCTCGTCGCCGTCTACCTGCTGCCGATCATCTGGGACGCCATGACGGACGACGACGCGGCCACGGTGAGTACGACCGCGGCGGTGGTCGCCGTCGTCATCGTGATCGTCTGCGCCTCGATCGGCCAGGCCTTCACCACCCACCTGGGCAACAAGCTGCGCAGACACATCACCTGGCAGCCCGCCCGCGCCCTGGACGCGACGGGCGGCGCCCTGGTGAACGTGGTGGCGATGCTCCTCGTGGCCTGGCTGATCGGCTCCGCCCTCGCGGGCACGACACTGCCGACGCTCGGCAAGGAGGTACGCAACTCCAAGGTGCTGCTCGGCGTCTCGCGCGCGCTGCCCGGCCAGGCCGACACGTGGTTCGCGGACTTCTCCTCGGTCCTCGCGCAGAACGGCTTCCCGCAGGTCTTCAGCCCGTTCTCGAACGAGCCCATCACGGAGGTCAAGCCCCCCGACTCCAAGCTCGCCAAGAGCAAGGTCGCCACGACCGCCAAGCGCTCCATCGTGAAGGTCCGTGGCGAGGCCCGCAGTTGCGGCAAGGTCCTGGAAGGCACCGGCTTCGTCTTCGCCGACCGCCGCGTGATGACGAACGCGCACGTGGTCGGCGGCGTGGACGAGCCGACGGTCCAGATAGGCGACCAGAACCAGACGTACGACGCGAAGGTCGTCCTCTACGACTGGAAGCGGGACATCGCCGTACTGGACGTGCCCACGCTGAAGGCGCCCCCGCTGCGGTTCACGTCCAAGGACGCGGCCAGCGGCGCCGACGCCATCATCGCGGGCTTCCCCGAGGACGGGCCCTACGACGTCCGCCCCGCGCGCGTGCGCGGCCGCATCACGGCCGACGGCCCGGACATCTACCACCGCGGCACCGTGCGCCGCGACGTCTACTCGCTCTACGCGACCGTCCGCCAGGGCAACTCCGGCGGTCCGCTGCTCACGCGCGACGGCAAGGTCTACGGCGTGGTCTTCGCCAAGTCCCTCGACGACCCGGACACCGGTTACGCACTGACGGTGGACGAGGTGCGCGAGGACATCGAGCGGGGCCGCACCGCCAACCAAGAGGTCGACAGCCAGGGCTGCGCGCTCTGAGGCGCCGAGCGGGCGGGAGCCGGGTGGGTCAGTCGCGTGTGTGGCGGAGCCGCGCGGAGACCCAGCGGGCCCTCCGGCGGAGGATGCGGGGAATGCCCATGCCCTGAGGGGGGCCGTGATGGCCCGGATCCCGCGGCCCGCCCCTCTCATGGCTGTTCAGCGCTGCGGCCGAGCGGCGATTGCGTGCTACGTCACTGTAGTCGTGCGTCCAGCCCATACCCCGACGTGTGCCCGTGCCTCATGGTCGGTAATCGCGCACAGGCACCCCAATTGGCCTATGCGCGGGGCAATTGGCGTTCGTAGGACAGGTGTTCGCGTCCGCTGGGTCCGCCCGGCCTCAGCGGTCCGGCTCGGGATCCTTCAGCCAGTTCACCAGCTCCGTGGAGAACGCCACCGGGTCCTCCTCGTGCGGAAAGTGCCCGAGCCCGTCGAACAGCCGCCAGCGGTAAGGGGCTTCAACGTACTCACCGGACCCGGCCGCGCTCCTCGTACGCATCACGGGATCGAGCGACCCGTGCAGATGCAGCGTCGGCACCCGCACCGGCCGCTTCATGCGGCGGTTGAACTGGATGCCGTCGGGTCGTGCCATCGACCGCACCATCCAGCGGTACGGCTCGATCGCGCAGTGCGCCGTCGAGGGGATGCACATGGCCCGCCGGTACGCCTCCACCGCCTCGTCCTCCGGCAGCCGGGGCCCCGACCAGTCCCGGACCAGACGGCCCACCAGGGCGCCGTCGTCGGCAACCAGTTGGCGCTCGGGCAGCCACGGCCGCTGGAAACCCCAGACGTAGGAGCCCGCGGTGGTCTGCTTCCTGTCGGACAGCATCGCCGAGCGCCAGCGCCGAGGGTGCGGCATCGAGGAGACGGCGAGGCGGCGCACCAGCTTGGGCCGCATCACGGCCGCCGTCCACGCCAGATATCCGCCCAGGTCGTGCCCGACGAGCGCGGCGTCCGGCTCGCCGAGCGAACGCACGACGCCGGTGATGTCGAGCGCGAGGTTCGCCGGGTCGTAGCCACGCGGTGTGCGGTCGCTGCCGCCCACGCCCCGCAGGTCCATCGCGACGGCCCGGAACCCCGCGTCGGCGAGCGCCACCAGCTGATGCCGCCACGTCCACCAGAACTGCGGGAAGCCGTGCAGGAGGAGGACCAGCGGCCCGTCCCCCATCTCGGCCATGTGGAAGCGCGCCCCGTTGGCGGCCACGTCCCGGTGGGTCCAGGGGCCCTCGATGCGTACGGCCGAGGCCGGTTGCGCCGAATG
Source organism: Streptomyces sp. NPDC003379 (assembly GCF_053589195.1). Lineage (NCBI taxonomy): Bacteria > Bacillati > Actinomycetota > Actinomycetes > Kitasatosporales > Streptomycetaceae > Streptomyces > Streptomyces sp. NPDC003379. Next base: position 63,211 of record NZ_JBSFRK010000014.1, read on the forward strand.
GGCGGTGGCCCCCAGCGTGGGGCCGTGCTGAGCAGGGCCGTGCGCGTGCTGTGCGGCGCCGGTGGCGGCGTGGTCCTGATGGGCGGGGTCCGTCATGAGGACGAGCGTGCCACAGTGGCCCCCGTCTCACCGACTCGGACGTCGAGAGCACCCGCGGGGCTCACGGCACGGGGATGCGGCTTGACGTTCCCCAGTACGGCAGCCGTCTCCTTCGCCGAGGCGGCGACCTTCTGCGGGCCCTTGCCCTTCTTGGCCTTCTTGGCGAAGACGACGCCGATCAGCGCGAGCGCCCCGGCCACCAGCACGTTGGCGGCGAAGGACAGCAGGAAGCAGACGGCGAGGTTCCAGCCGCTCCAGGTCCGGATGCCGTACGCCAGTGCGAAGCTCAGCATCGGCAGCGAGAAGATGAGGACCGCTCCGGCCGCGGCGAACGCGCCACCGCCGATCGCACCGCGCTTGACGTCCTGGCGCAGCTGGGCCTTGGCCAGGGCGATCTCGTCGTGCACCAGCGCGGACATCTCACCGGTCGCCGTGGCGACCAGCTGGCCGAGGCTGCGTTCGGCGCCGACAGGACCGTCGGGTGAGCTCATCGCGTTCTCCCCTTTTTCTCTTCTGATCTCTTCTGAGAGATCTCTGCTCAGACTTCTGAGATATGTCTGCTCAGATCATGCCGGACCGTTGCCATCCTCGCGTTCCCCACCCGGTACTTCGGCAAGCCTTCGATGCTCGGCCGCCTTCTTCTCGTAGATGGCGGCCATACGGAGGTGGTACTCCGGGTCGTCCATCTCGTAGATGTCGGGTACGCCGCTGAGGTCGTCGTCGCGCTCCTCTTCCTCCCAGAGCTTGCGGTACTTCGCGTTCCGCATCTTCAGGAGGATTCCGGAGAGCACGGCCGCGATGAGTGAGCCCGTCAGGACGGCGGCCTTGATCTCGTCGGTGAGCAGCGGGTCCTCGGTGAAGGCGAGTTCGCCGATCAGCAGCGAGACGGTGAAGCCGATGCCGGCGAGCGAGGAGACCGCGAACACGTCGGGCCAGGCCAGATCGTCGTTGAGTTCCGCCTTGGTGAAGCGCGCCGCCAGCCAGGTGCCGCCGAAGATGCCGACCGCCTTGCCGACCACGAGACCGAGCACCACACCCAGTGTCTCCGGCTTGGTGAATACGTCGCCGAGCGCGCCGCCCGAGACGGAGACACCGGCGCTGAACAGGGCGAACAGCGGCACGGCCAGGCCGGCGGAGAAGGGGCGTACGAGGTGTTCGATGTGCTCGCCGGGGGAGTGCCGCTCGCTGTCGTCCTCCTTGTGGCAGCGCAGCATCAGGCCCATGGCGACGCCCGCGACGGTGGCGTGGATGCCGCTGTTGTACATCAGGCCCCAGATGGCTAGGGCCAGCGGGACGTAGATGTACCAGCCGCGCACCCGCTTCCTGAGCAGCAGCCAGAAGACGGCGAGGCCGAGGACGGCACCGCCGAGCGCGGCGAAGTTGAGGTCGCTTGTGAAGAAGACCGCGATGATCAGGATGGCGAAGAGGTCGTCGACGACGGCGAGCGTGAGCAGGAAGGCGCGCAGCGCGGACGGCAGCGAGGTGCCGATGACCGCGAGGACCGCGAGCGCGAAGGCGATGTCGGTGGCGGTCGGCACGGCCCAGCCGTCCAACGAGCCGCCGCCGACGGTGTTGGTCAGGACGTAGACGAGCGCGGGCGCGGCCATGCCGCAGAGCGCGGCGACGACGGGCAGCGCGGCGGCCCTGGGGTCGCGCAGGTCACCCGCGACCAGTTCGCGCTTGAGTTCGATGCCCGCCACGAAGAAGAAGACGGCGAGCAGCCCGTCGGCCGCCCAGTGCTGGAGGGAGAGGTCGAGCCCGAGCGAGGCGGGCCCGAGGTGGAAGCCGCGTACCGACTCGTACGAGCCGCCGGCCGTGTTCGCCCAGATCAGCGCGGTGACGGCGGCGACGAGCAGCAGGACTCCGCCGACCGTCTCGGCGCGCAGCGCGTCGGCCACGAAGTTGCGTTCGGGCAGGGACAGGCGGCCGAGGACCTTGCGGCTGGTGGGCGGGACGGGCGCGGTCACGTGGGTCGACCTCCGGTCGGGTGGGCAGGGCAGAGCACATGCCGACCAGACTTCCCGGCGCACCTAGGTACTTCTCTTCGCTTCTTCGCTTCTCGGTCGCGTGAATTCTTGCCGCGACGTTGACGCGATTTTTAGCTTACCTAACGTACGTCCGGACGCATCCGGTGATCTTCACTCTAGGCACAGAGAGGGCACCCGGCGCGCTGCCGGGTGCCCTCCTCGCGTACGTCCGTCAATCCGCGGGCGCGCCTCAGTCCTCGCTGGACGCGGCAGGGAGCCGCGTCTGGATCAGCTCCATCACGGAGGAGTCCGTGAGCGTGGTGACGTCACCCAGCTCGCGGTTCTCCGCGACGTCCCGCAGGAGGCGCCGCATGATCTTCCCCGAACGCGTCTTCGGCAGCTCCGCCACCGGAAGGACCCGCTTCGGCTTGGCGATCGGTCCGAGCGTGGTGCCCACGTGGTTGCGCAGGTCAGCGACCAGGCCCTCGTCCTCGGCGTTCGCCGTGCCCCGCAGGATCACGAAGGCGACGATGGCCTGCCCGGTCGTCTCGTCCGCCGCGCCCACGACCGCCGCCTCGGCGACCGACGGGTGCGAGACGAGCGCGGACTCGACCTCGGTGGTGGAGATGTTGTGCCCGGACACGAGCATCACGTCGTCCACGCGGCCGAGGAGCCAGATGTCGCCGTCGTCGTCCTTCTTGGCGCCGTCACCGGCGAAGTAGCGACCCTCGAAGCGCGACCAGTACGTGTCGATGAACCGCTGGTCGTCGCCCCAGATGGTGCGCAGCATCGACGGCCACGGCTCGGTCAGGACGAGGTAGCCACCGCCGCCGTTCGCCACCTCGTTCGCCTCGTCGTCGACGACGGTGGCGCAGATGCCCGGCAGCGCGCGCTGGGCGCTTCCCGGCTTGGTCTCGGTCACGCCCGGCAGCGGTGAGATCATCATCGCGCCGGTCTCGGTCTGCCACCAGGTGTCCACGATGGGGCACTTGTCGGCGCCGATGTTCTTGCGGTACCACATCCACGCCTCGGGGTTGATCGGCTCGCCGACCGAACCGAGGACCCGCAGGCTGCTGAGGTCGAACTTCGCGGGGATGTCGTCGCCCCACTTCATGAACGTACGAATCGCCGTCGGCGCGGTGTAGAGGATCGTCACCCCGTACTTCTGGACGATCTCCCAGAAGCGGCCCTGGTGGGGGGTGTCGGGGGTGCCCTCGTACATCACCTGCGTCGCGCCGTTCGCCAGCGGGCCGTACGTGATGTACGAGTGGCCGGTGACCCAGCCGACGTCGGCCGTGCACCAGTAGACGTCGGTCTCCGGCTTGAGGTCGAAGACGGCGTGGTGGGTGTAGGCCGTCTGCGTGAGGTAGCCGCCGGAGGTGTGCAGGATGCCCTTCGGCTTACCCGTGGTGCCCGAGGTGTAGAGGATGAAGAGCGGGTGCTCCGCGTCGAAGGCCTCGGGGGTGTGCTCGGCGGACTGGCGCCCCGTGATCTCGTGCCACCACACGTCGCGGCCCTCGGTCCACGCCACGTCCTGCTTGGTGCGCTGGACGACGAGGACCTTCCGGACCCCGTCGACCCGTCCCACGGCCTCGTCCACGGCGGGCTTGAGCGCGGAGGGCTTGCCCCGGCGGTAGCCGCCGTCGGCGGTGATGACGACCTTGGCGTCGGCGTCCTCGATGCGGGCGGCGATGGCGTCCGCGGAGAAGCCGCCGAAGACGACCGAGTGCGTGGCGCCGATGCGGGCGCAGGCCAGCATCGCGACGACCGCCTCGGGGATCATCGGCAGATAGACGGCGACGCGGTCGCCCTTCTGGACCCCCAGCTCGGTCAGCGCGTTCGCCGCCCGGCCGACCTCTTCCTTGAGCTCGGCGTAGGTGATGGCCCGGCTGTCACCGGGCTCACCCTCGAAGTGGATCGCGACGCGCTCGCCGTTGCCCGCCTCGACGTGGCGGTCGACGCAGTTGTACGCGACGTTGAGCTTCCCGTCGGCGAACCACTTGGCGAACGGCGGGTTCGACCAGTCGAGCGTCTCGGTCGGTTCCGTGGCCCAGGTCAGCCGGCGGGCCTGCTCGGCCCAGAAGCCGAGCCGGTCAGCCTTGGCCTGCTCGTACGCCTCCGCGGTGACGTTGGCGGCGGCCGCCAGCTCCGTCGGCGGCGCGAAGCGACGCTCCTCCTTCAAGAGGTTGGCCAGGCTTTCATTGCTCACGACATCTCCCTTGCGCTGCTTTGCCGGGGGCGACCGTTGTGTCCGAAGCCACAGCTCATCAGACACAACCCGTGGTGACAAGGGTCTGCCGAAAATTGGTTTAGACCTTTACCCGTCGGGTGGCCGCTCGTCACATCCCGGCCCGCTCCACCTTGATCAGCGCTGTGGGCGCCACCTCGTCGAAGACGTCGTCGGGAAGGTGCTCGGCCCCGCTGCCCTCCGTCAGCAGATAGGCCTGCGCCTCTCCGACATGGAAGTACATGCCGTGCAGTTCGAGCTCCCCTTCGGCCAAGCGGCGCGCCACCGCGTCGTACGCCTTCAAGTGCTCCAACTGCTGGACCACATTGGTGAGACAGAGCTGCTCGACCGCATCGGCGGGTGCCCCACCGGAGAGCCGCGCCCACGCTCTGTCCTGCGCGCCCATCCGCTCCAGGCTCGGCAGGCCATGCCGCAGCCAGCGCCGCAGCGGCGTCTGGACGCCTCCGGGCGGCGTGTTGAGCAACGCCTGCATCGCACCGCACCCGGAGTGCCCGCAGACGGTGATGGACCGCACCTTGAGAATCTCGACCGCGTACTCGATCGCCGCCGCCACCGAGTCGTCCCCGCTCTCGTCGCCCGGCATCGGCACCAGATTGCCCACGTTGCGTACGACGAAGAGGTCGCCGGGACCGCTGGAGGTGATCATCGATGTGACGACCCGGGAGTCCGCGCACGTCAGGAACAGCTGCGCCGGCTGCTGTCCCTCACGCGCGAGCCTGGCCAGCTCGCCCCGCACATGAGGCGCCGTGTTCCGCTGGAACGCGCTGATGCCGCTGGCCAGTTGGTGGCCGCTGTGCCGACCCGGCTCCTGCTCCTCCTGCGGCCGGTCGCAGTGGTGATTGCGCCAGGGCGCCCACGGCCGGCAGCAGGAGTGCGAAGCGCTCGCGGGCTCGGCGATGCGGGTCCCGGCGCGCCCGGTGATCTCGACGCGTCCGCCGTGCGCGGTGTGCTCGTCCTGCCAGCACTGCAGCGTCTCGTACGCCGCGTGGTCCATGAAGGAGCCGTCCAGCTCCACGACGACGTCCTCCCCGTGCGGCACGAGGTGCAGCGTCCTGCTCAGCCGGGGCACGGCGAGGAACGTCAACTGGCCGCGGGCGCGCACATGATGGACGCCGTCCTTCGCCTCGTGCGTGATCCGGGTGCGGGCGAGGCGGTGCAGCGCGACGGCGACGGCGACGGCGACACCGAGCGCTACACCTTCGAGGACACCGAGGAGGACCACGCCGAGGGTCGTCATGGCGTAGACGACGATCTCGCGGTGGCGGGTGATCGTACGGATGTGGTTCAGGCTGACCATCTGGATGCCGACGGCCATGACGAGGGCGGCGAGGGCCGCGAGCGGGATCAGCTCCAGGACGGGGACCAGGAGCAGCGCGGCCACTACTACCCAAACGCCGTGCAGCATCGTGGAGTTCCGGCTGACGGCGCCCGCGCGCACATTGGCCACGGTGCGCACGGCGACCCCGGCGACGGGCAGGCCGCCGAGCGCTCCGGAGACGATGTTGGCGCTGCCCTGGCCGAGCAGCTCGCGGTTGAGGTCGGAGCGGCGCACGCACGCGTGCAGCTCGGGCTGCTTGGAGACGAGCTTGTCGACGGCCACGGCGCCGAGCAGCGACTGCACGCTGCACACCAGCGTGATGGTGAGTACGGCGGCGACGAGCCCGAGCGCGGGCCCTTCCGGGAGCCCGACCAGCGCGTGACTGCGCCAGGAGGGCAGGTCGACCCTGTCGAGCCGAAGACCGGCGGCCGAGGCCACGCCCGTCGCGAGAGCCACCGAGACGAGGGCGGCGGGCACGGCGCGGGCCAAGTGCCCGGCGCGCCCGGGGATCCGCGGCCAGAGCAGCAGGATGGCGAGCGTGAGCAGGCTGGTCGAGAGCGCGGCCGGATGCAGGTCGGCCAGCTGGGCGGGCAGTGCCCGGAGATTGTCGAGCACGACGCTCTGTGGGGTGCCGCCGAGCACGATGTGCAGCTGGGCGACGGCGATGGTGACACCGATGCCGGCCAGCATTCCGTGCACCACAGCGGGGCTGACGGCGAGCGCGCTGCGGGCCACGCGCAGGCAGCCCAGGCCGAGTTGGGCGAGGCCCGCGAGGACGGTGATGGCGCAGGTGGTGCGCCAGCCGTACCGCTGGATGAGGTCGGCGGTGACGACGGTGAGCCCGGCGGCGGGACCGCTGACCTGAAGCGGTGAACCGCCGAGCCGGCCGGTGACGATGCCGCCGACGGCGGCGGCGACCAGGCCCGCCTGGAGTGGGGCTCCGGTGGCGAGGGCGATGCCGAGGGACAGCGGCAGGGCGATCAGGAAGACGGCGACCGACGCGGAGAGGTCGGCGCCGGCGATGCGGAACTTCTTCCGGGGCGGCGGGGCGTGTGGCTCGTTGGCGCCCGGGGTGGGGGTCGAGTCGGTGGGGCGAGTGGGGACGCAGGCAGTCATTTTCCCGTCTCCTCCGGGGCAGCGCGGTCGCGGGACAAGGGGCCCTTCGGAAGGCCTCCGAAGGGCGTTTCGCGGCCGTGGGTCACGGCATGCAGCGGCGGGATCTCTCAACTCTCAGTAAACGAACAGTAATGCAGAGTAAAGGCTTCCGGTGGACTAAAGGGGCAAATGGGGCAATCAATCACCCGGACGGATGAATAAAAACTTTTATCGGCTTGTCGGAACGGAGCATTCCGACACCCGTGCGAAGTTGCTGACCGATCTCTGTCCGATCTGTCACGACTTGCACGGAAAGAAGGTGGGCGGAAGATGGCCGCCACCCGGAGAATCACCGCGAGCCTCACCGCCCTCGTGGCCTGTGCCGCAGGGCTGGCCGGCTGTGCGTACGGCGACACCGGCGCGGGCGCCGGAACCAAGGAAGGCGCCCACGGCGCGAAGAAGGCGGCCGGCGCCCTGGCGCCCAAGAGTCCGGTCCGCATGATCGGGGACGGCTCCACGGCGTTCACCGGCAAGCAGCCGAACCTGCCGAGACCGGCACGCCTGAAGCCCGGCCTGAAGCCACCGCAATTCGTGGTCTTCTCCTGGGACGGCGCCGGCGAGGACGGCCAGAAGCTGTTCTCCCACTTCCGCAAGGTGGCCAAGCGGAACGACGCCACCATGACGTACTTCCTCAGCGGCGTGTACATGCTCCCCAAGGAGAAGCGCAGGCTCTACAACCCGCCGCAGCACGCGGTCGGCAGCTCGGACATTGGCTTCAGCGACCGCAAGGGCATCAAGAACACCGTGGAGCAACTCCGCGGCGCCTGGCTCGAGGGCAATGAGATCGGCACCCACTTCAACGGCCACTTCTGCGGCAAGGGCCGCGGGGTCGGCGAGTGGTCCGTCGGCGACTGGATGAGCGAGATCAACCAGGCCAAGTCCTTCGTGAAGGCCTGGAAGACGAACGCGGGCCTGAAGAAGGCGCAGCCCCTGCCCTTTGACTACGACAAGGAGCTCATCGGTGCCCGCACCCCCTGTCTGGAAGGGCAGAAGAACTTCATGCGGGCGGCTCGGAAGATGGGCTTCCGTTACGACACCAGCGGCGTCAACGACCAGGTCTGGCCCAAGAAGAAGAACGGCCTCTGGGACCTGTCGATGCAGCTCGTCCCGGTCCCGGGCCGTGGATTCGAGACGCTCACCATGGACTACAACTTCATGATCAACCAGTCCGGTTCGACCTCGAACGGCGACCCTTCCAAGCATGAGTACTGGGGTGACCAGATGCGGGACGGGCTGCTCCGGGGCTTCAAGCGCGCGTACAAGGGCAACCGCGCGCCGCTGATCATCGGCAACCACTTCGAGTCGTGGAACGGCGGCACGTACATGCGCGCCATCGAGGAGACGATCGAGACGGTCTGCACCAAGCGCGAGGTGCGCTGCGTCTCCTTCCGGCAGCTCACCGACTGGCTCGACGCGCAGGATCCGAAGGTGCTGGCGAAGCTGTCCAAGCTTCGGGTCGGCAAGGCGCCGAAGAAGGGCTGGGCGGAGTACCTGTCCGCCCAGCCCGCGCCGGCCCCGAAGGGCGTCCCGGGAGCACCGGCGGTCAAGCCGTAGCGATTGCAGCCCCGTTCAGACAGGGGTGGCCAGTCAGGCGAGTGGTCAGTCAGGCAGGAGTGACCATCTGCTCGCGCAGAACGAAGTCGGGATCGACCTGGGCAGCCAGGTCGGTCCCCGTCCGTTCGTTGCCCCAGCTCTGCGCGTTCTTCAGGTGGAAGTGGACCATCTGGCGGGTGTAGCGCTCCCAGTCGCGTCGTTCGTACGAGGCGTCGACGGCGGCCTGAAGTGCTTGCAGGGAACGGTGGTTGTCCTCTTCCAGCCGCTCGAAGCGGGGCGGGCGGCCCTTCTCCATGGCGCGCACCCAGTCCGAGTGCCCGACGGTCACCAGGAGGTCGTCGCCGACCTGCTCGCGCAGGAAGTCGATGTCGTCCTGGCCCTGCACCTTGTTGCCGACGACCTTGAGGTCGACGCCGAAGTCGCGCGCGTACTCCTTGTACTGGCGATAGACGGAGACCCCCTTTCTCGTCGGCTCGGCCACCAGGAACGTCATGTCGAAGCGCGTGAACATGCCGGAGGCGAAGGAGTCCGAGCCCGCGGTCATGTCCACGACCGCGTACTCATCGCGGCCGTCGACCAGGTGGTTCAGGCACAGCTCCACCGCCCCCGTCTTGGAGTGGTAGCAGGCGACACCGAGGTCGGCTTCGGTGAACGGCCCTGTGACCATCAAACGGATGGTGGCGTCGTCGAGTTCCAGCGGCCGGGCGCACGCGTCGTACACGGGATTGTCCTCGCGCACCCGCAACAGCCGCGAGCCCTCGCCCGGAGGCGTCGTCTTGATCATCGTGTCGGCGGAGGTGATCCGCGGGTTGGAGCCGCGCAGATAGTCCTTGATCAGGGGCAGGTGCGCGCCCAGGGCGGGCAGTCGCGTGGCGTCCGCCTCGTCGAGGCCGAGGGCGGGGCCCAAGTGCTGGTTGATGTCCGCGTCCACCGCGATGACGGGAGCGCCGGTGGCGGCGAGGTGGCGGATGAAGAGCGAGGACAGCGTGGTCTTGCCGCTGCCGCCCTTCCCCACGAAAGCGATTTTCATGACCACGAAGCGTAGTGGGTCCATTACTCCCGACACTTGATGCGCGTGAAGAAGACCACTCCTTCGTGGAGCGGGCGCCTGGAGTACGTAATGTCGTACTCATGAGTACGACACCCGATCCGATCGCGGCCCTGGGGGCGCTCCCCGGCGTGGCCGACTCCGTGGACTCCGTGCGCAAGGCCGTCGACCGGGTCTACGGGCACCGGATCATGCGGCGCCGCAGCACCGAGATCACCTCCGAGGCGGCCCTGCGTGGCGCTCGCGGTTCCGCCGCGCTCTCCGGTGCCGAGTGGGCCCTGGAAGAGGTGCGTCGGCGCAGCGACTTCAGAGGTGACGGTGAGGAGCGCACGGTCGGTGGTGCCCTGCGGCTGACCGCCGAGGCGGGGCAACTCCTGTCGATCTGGCGGCAGTCGCCGCTGCGGGTCCTGGCGCGACTGCACCTGGTCGCCGCGGCGGACTCCGCCGAGGCCGCGGGGCGCCCGCGCCTGGCGGGCGAGCCTGTCGAGGAGCCGCTGATCGAGCTGCCCCTGCCGGACGCGGACGAGGTGGCGGGGCGCTTGGAGGGGCTGTCGCAGCTGATCATCGCGGGCAGTTCGGCTCCGGCCCTGGTCATGGCGGCCGTGGTCCACGGCGAACTCCTCAGCCTGCGGCCCTTCGGCTCGCACAACGGCCTGGTGGCACGGGCCGCCGAGCGCATCGTCCTGGTGGGCAGCGGCCTCGACCCGAAGTCGGTCTGCCCGGCGGAGGCGGGCCACGCGGAGCTGGGCCGGGCGGCCTACGTGGCGGCGCTCGACGGCTACGCGTCCGGCACCCCGGACGGTATGGCGGCCTGGATCGCCCACTGCGGCAAGGCCGTTGAGCTGGGCGTCAGGGAGTCGACCGCGGTCTGTGAGGCGCTGCAGCGCGGAGCGGCGTAGGGCGGGTCGCGCGGGGGCCCGAACGGTCCCGAACAGGGTTGCGGCGGTACGGAAATCCGTACCGCCGCTGGCATGTCCACCGGGTTACCAAGCGTCCTCGTATGTTGCCCATCAGGTCGGGAACTTGGCCCGTCACCTGGTGCGGCTGGCCCGTAATCGACGGGTCGACGTCGCGTGGGTGCTCGATGTCCATGCTTCGGTCCGTGGGGCCGTGATTGCGTTTAAAGGTAATCCTCTCGGATGTCCTTGGTCTCGCGGGCCGTTGACTCCTTTGTACTCCAGTACTGGGGCGAGCGGAAGTCCTGGGCGTACTTCTTTACTTTTGGGTTCAAACAGGTGTGAATCGGGCGGGCGGTTTCCGCGTGTGATTCCGCCGAGGGTCGGCCAGAGATCGCTGGGTGGCCGCGGGGTGGCGGGGGAGCGGCCGGGGTCAGCTCGCGGTCGCGCGGCGGCGGCTGGCGAACCAGACGAGGCCCGCGGTGGCCGCGGCCGCGCCCACCGCGGCCGCCGCGACGAGCGCGGGCCTGGGCGGGGCCGGCAGGCGCTGCTTGAGCCGCACAGGGCGGTGGAAGTCGAGGATCGGCCACCCGCGCGTGAGGGCCTCCTTGCGGAGCGCGCGGTCGGGGTTGACTGCCGAGGGGTGCCCGACGGACTGGAGCATCGGCAGGTCGGTCGCCGAGTCGCTGTAGGCGTAGCAGCGGTCGAGGTCGTACCCCTCGGAGTGGGCCAGCTCCTTGATCGCCTCCGCTTTGGTGGGGCCGTACGCGTAGTACTCCACCTCACCCGTGAAGCAGCCGTCGTCGCCGACCACCATGCGGGTGGCCACCACCCGGTCCGCGCCGAGAAGCTCCCCGATCGGCTCGACGACCTCGGCGCCGGAGGTGGACACGATGACGACGTCGCGGCCCGCGGTGTGGTGCTCCTCGATGAGGGACGCCGCCTCGTCGTAGATGATCGGGTCGATCAGATCGTGCAGGGTCTCGGCGACGATCTCCTTGACCTGCCGCACGTTCCAGCCGCGGCACAGCGCGGACAGGTACTCGCGCATCCGCTCCATCTGGTCATGGTCGGCGCCGCCCGCGAGGAAGACGAACTGCGCGTACGCGGTGCGCAGCACAGCCCTGCGGTTGATCAGGCCGCCTTGGTAGAACGACTTGCTGAACGTGAGCGTGCTCGACTTCGCAATGACCGTCTTGTCCAGGTCAAAGAAGGCCGCGGTGCGAGGCAAGGAGTGGTTTTCCACGAGCCCGAGCATAGGCGCCCACCATTCGGCGTAAGCTGAGGCGCGTGGGTTTGCCTGAGAAGGCTCTCGGGTACACCATGGAAGTCACGGATCGTTCGCGACCGTGCTAACCCGGTCTGGCTCCTCCCCCCCCGAGTCGGACCGTGGGGACGACCCCCGCTCTCCCCCCCGGCGGGGGTCGTCGCATGTCCGGATGGGTTTTTGAGCCCTCCGTCGATCATCTTCCGGCCTTCCGGGCCCTCTCTCCGCCGTCCTGGCGGTCTTGAGGCCTGCCCAAGATTCGTCACCGTGTGTAATCGAATCGATGCTCTGTGGAAGCCGTTGGGGAGCCGTTGGGAAGCCATCGGGAAGGCATCGGGAAGGCATCGGGAAGGTGCCGGGAAGCCCGGTACGAAGGTGGCGTGAAGCCGTCGAGAAGCTGACGGCGAGCTGACGGGATGTCACCGGTTTGGGTGACGCGGATATTCACAGCCATCGCCTTGTCCACAGTTATTGACCAAGATCCACACGATTTCCGGGATCGCTGCACGCTGATTCCGCTCGTTCCGCTCGCGAAGTTCATGGCCGGATTGCTTTGCCCGGTTGTTCGCTCATGCGGAGCGCGGCATTCACAGGTGCTTGCGTGAAGGGGGATGGAGATCGTGGGTGGAGTGATTTCGCAGGACAGGGGCGCGCCGCCGGACGGACGGCAGGGTGGGCCGCTGATCCTCACGGAGGACGTGGAGCTCCTCGATGACCTGCTGCGGCTGTGCGCCGCGGCGGGGGCGCGGCCCGAGGTGCACCACGGCGGACCCGAGCGCGGAGAGGCCTGGGACACGGCCCCGCTCGTCCTGGTCGGGGACGACGCGGCGGACCGGGTGCGCGGGGCCGCGCGACGGCGCGGGGTCGTGCTGGTCGGGCGGGATCAGGACGATTCCGGGGTCTGGCGGCGGGCCGTGGAGATCGGCGCCGACCATGTGCTGCTTCTGCCCGACGGCGAGCAGTGGCTGGTGGACCGCATCGCCGACGTGGCCGAGGGCGTGGGGCGGCCCGCGCTCACCGTCGGGGTGATCGGCGGACGAGGCGGAGCAGGGACCTCCACCCTGGCCTGCGCCCTCGCGGTCACGGCGGCCCGCGGTGGGCGGCGCACGATGCTCGTCGACGCGGACCCGCTGGGCGGCGGCCTGGACGTCCTCCTCGGGGGCGAGACCGCCGACGGGCTCCGCTGGCCCGCCTTCGCCGCGTCGCGCGGCAGGGTCGGCGGGGGAGCGCTGGAGGAGTCGCTGCCGCGGCTGCACGCTCTGCGGGTCCTGAGCTGGGACCGGGGAGATGCGGTGGCGGTCGCTCCGGAAGCCGTTCGGGCGGTGGTCTCCGCGGCCCGCAGGCGCGGCGGTGTGGTCGTCGTGGACCTGCCGCGCCGGGTGGACGAGACGGTCGCGGAGGCGCTGGCGCAGGTGGATTTGGGGCTCCTGGTGGTGCCGCCGGAACTGCGCGCGGTGGCGGGGGCGCGGCGGGTGGCGTCGGCGGCGGGCCTGGTGCTGCGGGACCTGCGGGTGGTGATCCCCGCAGGCCCGGGACCGCGCGGCTCCGGCACGCTCGACTCGGAGGAGGCCGCGGGGCTGCTCGGGCTTCCGCTGGCCGGTGAAGTGCCTTGGGAAGCGGGGCTGGCGGCGGCGCAGGTGGCAGGGGTGCCGCCCGGTGGCGCGGCGCGCGGTCCGCTGGCGCGGTTCTGCACCGCCTTCTGGGACCGGGTGCCGGCCGACGCCCTGGGAGGCGCCGTATGAGCGCGGTGGTCGGGGCGCGGATGCTGGACGGAGTGCGCCAGTGGCTCGCGGAGAGCGGCACGGAGCCGACTCCGGCACGGGTCGCCGAGGCGCTGCGGGCGCAGGGAAGGGTCCTTGGGGACACAGAAGTTCTCGGCGCCGCCGAGCAGTTGCGCTCGGAGCTGGTCGGCGCGGGACCCTTGGAGCCATTGCTCGCGGACGCCTCTGTGACCGACGTACTGGTCTGCGCGCCCGACCGGGTGTGGGTGGACCGGGGTGGTGGACTTGAGCTCACAGGGGTCACGTTCCGGGACGCGGCCGCGGTGCGGCGCCTCGCGCAGCGTCTCGCGGCCGTGGCGGGGCGGCGTCTGGACGACGCCAGGCCCTGGGTGGACGCGCGCCTCCCGGACGGCACCCGGCTGCACGCCGTGCTGCCGCCGGTCGCCGTGGGATCCACCTGCCTCTCGCTGCGTGTGGTGCGGCCCCGGGCCTTCACCCTGACCGAGCTGGTCGACGCGGGGACGGTGCCGCCCGGGGGCGACAGGGTGCTGCGGGCGCTGCTCGACGCCCGCCTGTCCTTCCTGATCAGCGGGGGCACGGGTAGCGGCAAGACGACCTTGCTGAGTGCGCTGCTGGGCCTGGTCGGCCCCAAGGAGCGGATCGTGCTGGCCGAGGACTCCGCGGAGCTGAGGCCCGAGCACCCCCACGTGGTGCGCCTGGAGTCCCGCCCCGCGAACCAAGAGGGGGCCGGCCTCGTCGGCCTGGACGACCTGGTGCGCCAGGCGCTGCGGATGCGGCCCGACCGGCTGGTCGTCGGCGAGGTGCGGGGCGCCGAGGTGATCCACCTGCTGGCCGCGCTGAACACGGGACATGAGGGCGGCTGCGGCACGGTGCACGCCAACGCCGCAGGGGACGTGCCCGCACGCCTGGAGGCCCTGGGGACGGCCGCTGGGCTCGACCGGGCCGCCCTGCACAGCCAACTGGCGGCCGCCCTGTCAGTGGTGATCCATCTCGTACGCGACCGGGCGGGCCGCCGCCGCATCGCCGAGGTGCACGTGCTGGAGCGTGCCGCATCGGGCCTGGTGGTGACGGTGCCCGCGCTGAGATGGGGCGCGGAGGCGTTCACCGAAGGGCCCGGGTGGGAGCGGCTGAAGACCCTGCTGGTGGCCGGAGGACGGGGTGATCCGCTGTGAGTACGACGATGTGGGCGGCGGCCGTGTGCGCGGGGAGTGCGGCCTGGCTGACGGATGGTCGAAACCGTACGGCTCGGCGGGTCCGGTCGGTGCTCGGGGCCGGTGCGCCCGAGAAGGCGGACGGCTGGTCCTGGCGGCGGGCTGTCGCCGCTGGGCGCGGTCGGGTGCGGCACGAGTGGTGGTGCCTGGTGGCCGGGGCGGTGGTGGCGCTCCTCGGGGAGTCTCCGCTGCCGCTGATCGCGGGCGCGGCCGGAGTGCCGTTGGCGGGGCGCGTGCGGCGGGCCCGGGAGGCGCGCCGGGAGCGGGAGCGGCGTGGCGATGCCGTGATCGCGCTGTGCGGGGCGCTCGCGGGCGAGGTGCGGGCGGGGCGGCAGCCGAGGGATGCGCTGCGGTCGGCCCTTGATGATTCCTCTGGGGTGGCCTCTGGTGCGGTGCTGGCGGCGGCGCGGTTCGGCGGGGACGTGCCCGGGGCGCTGGGCGAGGCGGCGCGAGAGCCGGGCGCGGAGGGGTTACTGGGGCTCGCGGCGTGCTGGCGGGTGGCGGTGGATCGCGGTGCGGGGCTCGCGGCGGGGCTTGGGCGGCTGGAGGGCACGCTGCGCTCCGAGCGCGATCAGCGAGCGGACCTGCGAGCCCAGTTGGCCGGCGCGAGATCGACCGCCGTGATGCTCGCGGGGCTGCCGGTACTGGGACTGCTGATGGGCGGCGCACTGGGGGCGGAGCCTCTGCGGGTGCTGCTGCACACAGGACCGGGGCTCGGCTGCCTGGCGGTGGGCGGGGTGCTTGAGGGCGTCGGGGTGTGGTGGGCGCTGCGGATCGTACGAGGAGCGGAGGGACGATGAGTTCTGTCCACAGGCTGGGGATAGCTGTGTGGGGAGTCGCGGCGGTGCTCTGGTTGGCGCTGACGGTGTTGGCCGCGCGGCGGGAGAGGGCGGTGCGGCGGCGGGCCGGGGCGGCACTGGGCGTGGAGAGACCGGCTGCGCGGCGCGGGGAGCGGTGGCCGGGCTTGCGGGCCGGGGCGCGCGCCTGGCTCATGGTGGCGGGGACGGCGAGTGCGGCCTACGCGTTGGTGGGCGGAGTCCCGGGGCTGGTGGCGGGAGCGGCTGTCGGCTACGGCACATGGCGATGGCGGCGGACCCACGCACCGCCTGGCGCACGGGGCGGAATCAGTGACGCGGCGGAGGGCGCTCGCCAATTCCCCTTGGCAGCGGACCTTTTGGCGGCCTGTGTAGCCGCGGGCGCGAGCCCGGTCGCGGCCGCGCGAGCCGTCGGGGAGTCGCTGCGAGGTCCGGTCGGTGAGCGGCTCGCGCGAGGAGCGGCGGAAGTACGGCTGGGCGGCGAACCAGCGGACGCCTGGCGCCAGTTGGCGGAGATACCGGGTGCTGCTCCGCTGGCTCGGCTCCTGGAGCGCGCGGGCGAGTCAGGAGCGCCCGCCGCGGACCCAGTGGCCCGCCTCGCCGCGGACGCACGGGCGGCGCGGGCGCGGGCGTCAACGGCCAGGGCGCGAAGGGCGGCGGTGCTGATGACGGCACCTGTGGGCCTGTGCTTCCTCCCGTCGTTCGTCGCGTTCGGGGTGCTGCCGGTGGTGATGGGCCTCGCGGAGGGCCTGTTGAGGACGGCCTGAACGCCTGAATACCTGAACGTCTGAACGCAGACGCGCCTTCTCCGAGGCCAATAGGCCCGAGGCGACTTACGGAACAACATTCATGGGGGTCGAGATGTGTGTACGCAACTCCGCGCGGGCGCTGCTACGGCGGGCTCGCGGGGCGGGCAAGGACGCGGGGATGGTCACGTCCGAGTACGCGATGGGGCTGATCGCGGCGGTGGGGTTCGCCGGACTGCTCTACAAGGTGGTGACGAGTGGTCAGGTCGGGGCCGCTCTGCAGGCGGTGGTGGAGAAGGCACTCCATGCGCCGTTCTGATCACGGACCGAGGACGCGCGAGAGAGACCGGGGATTCGTGACGGCGGAGGCGGCCGTAGTCCTGCCGACGCTGGTCCTGTTCACCATGGCCCTGGTCTGGACGCTGCTTGCCGTGTGCGCGCAGATCCAGTGCGTGGACGCGGCACGGGCAGGGGCTCGCGCTGCGGCGCGGCAGGACCCGGCGACGGTGGCCGTGGCGGCGGCGCGGCAAGCGGCGCCACGCGGGGCGCGGGTGGCCGTGCGGCGCGACGGTGGCCTGGTGCGGGTCGAGGTGGTCGCGGACTCGCCGGGCCCGGGAGCACTGGGTCTAGGTCTGCGGCTGCGGGCGGAGGCGGTGGCGTTGGCGGAAGAGACGGTGGGGGTGGGTTCATGACGGGCCGGGCGGGCCGGGTGTGGCGCGGCGCGGGCCACGATCGAGGGGCGGCCACGGTGTGGGTGACGGCGGTGATGGCGGTGCTCTGCGTGGTCTCCGGTGCCGTGCTGGCGATGGGGCAGGTCGTCGTGGCCCGGCATCGGGCGGGTGGCGCGGCGGATCTCGCGGCGCTGGCGGCGGCGGACCGTTGGGCGGCCGGTGCCTCGGCGGCCTGCGCGGGGGCCGGCCGGGTGGCCCAGGCGCAGGGGGCGCGGCTCCTGCGCTGCGCTGTGCGGGGCGATGTCTCCGAGGTCACGGTCTCGGCTTCCGTCGGCGCCTTCTCCGCGCGGGTCCGGTCGCGGGCGGGCCCCGGGGTTTCTCCGTGACCACGCCTTGCCCCACGGTCCCGTCCCCTATCCGGTCTCCCCGTCCCCGTCCCTGTCCCCGCCCTCACCCGCATCCCGAAGCAACACAGAAAGCAACCGCACAGCCCCCCGCTTGTGCAACGGCTCGTTGCCGTTACCGCACTTGGGGGACTGGATGCACGAAGGGCAGCCCGCCTCGCACTCGCAGGACGCGATCGCCTGCCGCGTGGCAGTCAGCCACTCCCGAGCCGTGTGGAAGGCCCGCTCGGCGAACCCGGCCCCGCCCGGATGACCGTCGTACACGAACACCGTGGGAAGGAGCGTGTCCGGATGCAGCGGCACGGAGACGCCGCCGATGTCCCAGCGATCGCAGGTGGCGAACAGCGGCAGCATGCCGATGGAGGCGTGCTCGGCGGCGTGCAGGGCGCCGCCGAGGATCTCGGGATGGACGCGGGCGGCGTCCAGCTGGTCCTCGGTGACCGTCCACCAGACGGCGCGCGTACGCAGCGTACGAGGAGGGAGTTCCAGCTTGGTCTCGCCGAGGACCTCGCCCGTGATGATTTTTCTGCGCAGGAAGGAGACGACCTGATTGGTGACTTCGACGGAGCCGTAGCAGAGGCGCCCCTCGCCCCAGGGGACCTCGACGTCCGTCTCCAGGATGGAGATCGCGGTGGTGTCGCGCGCGGTCGTGGAGTACGGCGGCACGGCCTCCTCGACCAGGGCCACCGAGTCCTCCAGGTCGAGGTGGCGCACGAGATACGTACGGCCCTGGTGGAGGTGGACCGCGCCCTCGTGCACGGTGGTGTGCGCGGCGGACGCGTCGACGGTGCCGAGCAGCCGTCCCGTGCCCTCCTCGACGATCTGGACGGGGTTGCCGCCCTCGCCGCGGATGTCGGTGAGGTCGGCGGCCCGCTCCCGGCGGGTCCAGTGCCAGGCCCTCGTCCGGCGGCGCAGCAGCTTCGCGGCCTCCAGCTGCGGGAGCAGCTCCTCGGCTGCGGGGCCGAAGAGCGCCAAGTCGTCGTCGACCAAGGGAAGTTCCGCGGCGGCGGCGCACAGGTGGGGGGCGAGGACGTACGGGTTGTCGGGGTCGAGGACGGTGGACTCGACGGGCTGCTGGAACAGCGCTTCGGGGTGGTGGACGAGATATGTGTCCAGCGGGTCGTCCCGGGCGACCAGCACGGCCAGGGCGCCCTGCCCGGAGCGTCCGGCCCGCCCCGCCTGCTGCCAGAGCGAGGCTCGCGTACCGGGGTAGCCCGCGATGACGACGGCGTCCAGGCCCGAGACGTCCACGCCGAGTTCGAGGGCGGTGGTGGCGGCGAGGCCGAGGAGTTCGCCGGAGTGCAGGGCGCGTTCCAGGGCGCGGCGCTCTTCGGGGAGGTAGCCACCGCGGTAGGCGGCGACGCGGCGGGCGAGGGAGCGGTCGACCTCGGCGAGGCGTTCCTGGGCGATCACCGCGATCAGCTCGGCGCCGCGCCGGGAGCGTACGAAGGCGACCGAGCGGACGCCCTGGACGGTCAGGTCGGTGAGGAGGTCCGCGGTCTCGGCGGTGGCGGTGCGCCGGACGGGGGCGCCCTTCTCGCCGTGCAGTTCGGTGAGCGGGGGCTCCCACAGGGCGAAGACGAGTTCGCCGCGGGGCGAGGCGTCGTCGGCGACCTCCTTCACGGGCAGTCCGATGAGGCGCTCCGCGGAGACGGCCGGGTCGGCCGAGGTGGCGGAGGCCAGCAGGAAGACGGGATCGGAGCCGTAGCGGGCGCAGAGGCGGCGCAGACGGCGCAGGACCTGGGCGACATGGGAGCCGAAGACGCCGCGGTAGGTGTGGCACTCGTCGATGACGACGTAGCGCAGGGCGCGCAGGAAGGCGGACCAGCGGGGGTGGGAGGGCAGGATGCCGCGGTGCAGCATGTCGGGATTGGTCAGCACGTAGTTGGCGTACTGACGCACCCATTCGCGTTCTTCCACGGGAGTGTCGCCGTCGTACACGGCCGGGCGTACGGCGTTCCCGAGAGGCTCCGCGAGTGCGCGGACGGCGCGGCGCTGGTCGGCCGCAAGGGCCTTGGTGGGGGCCAGGTACAGGGCGGTGGCGCCACGCCCGTTGGGTGCCTCGGAGCCGTCGAGGAGGGCGGAGAGGACGGGCGCGAGGTAGGCCAGGGACTTGCCGGACGCGGTGCCGGTGGCGACGACCACGGATTCGCCGTCCAGCGCGTGCTCGGCCGCCCGTGCCTGGTGGGCCCAGGGGTGCTCGATGCCCGCCGCCCGAACGGCGGATATGACCTCCGGACGGATGCGGTCGGGCCAGACTGCATACCGGGCCGCACGTGGGGGCAAGTGCTCCGTATGAGTGACGCGCGATGCACGGCTCGGCCCAGCGGTGAGTCGGTCAAGGACCGCCCGCGGGGACGTCTGTGCCGGGGCGCCCGCAGAGGGTCCTCCGGGAGGAGAAATTTTGGCCATCGGCATCGAGTGTGTCACTGGCGGGATGGACAATGGTCCCAAGGCGTCGTGCACGCCCGCCGGTAAGTGATTGAATGCCATCGCGGCTGGCGATCCGTCCTGGGGGCTCTGCCGAGGTGTCCCGAGGGATGACCGCTCGATAGCAAGGTGCTGGAGGATCCGTGGACCTGTCCCTGTCGACCCGTACCGTCGGCGATCGTACGGTCGTCGAGGTCGGTGGCGAAATCGATGTTTATACCGCGCCCAAGCTGCGCGAACAGTTGGTCGAGTTGGTGAACGACGGCAGTTTCCACCTGGTCGTCGACATGGAGGGCGTGGACTTCCTCGACTCCACCGGACTCGGCGTGCTGGTCGGCGGCCTGAAGCGGGTGCGTGCCCATGAGGGCTCGCTGCGCCTGGTCTGCAACCAGGAGCGCATTCTCAAAATCTTCCGCATCACCGGCCTGACCAAGGTGTTCCCCATCCACACCTCGGTCGAGGAAGCAGTCGCCGCCACCGACTGAGGCCGGGGGTGGCAGTACAGCAGGGGACCGGGCCTGCGGCTCGGTCCCCTGACAGCACGCGCGTACGTCCGAGGGGGATGCATGGCCACCGTTGAACTCCGCTTCAGCGCGCTGCCCGAGCACGTCAGGACCGCCCGCCTGGTGGCGGCCGCGGTCGCGCGCAGGGCCGGGGTGGACGAGGCCGTTCTCGACGAGGTCAGGCTCGCCGTCGGTGAGGCCTGCACGCGCGCCGTCGGGCTCCACCAGAGCAATGGCGTCACGGCGCCGGTGCTGGTCTCGCTGATCGAGGACGAGAAGCAGTTCTCCATCGAGGTCGGCGACGAGGCGCCCCGTTCGGCGCCCGGTGACCGGGTGCCCGGCGGGCGGTCCGACGCGGGCGACGAGCTGGAGGGCGAGGACGAGATGGGTCTCGCCGTCATCAGCGGCCTC
Source organism: Streptomyces sp. NPDC003379 (assembly GCF_053589195.1). NCBI lineage: Bacteria > Bacillati > Actinomycetota > Actinomycetes > Kitasatosporales > Streptomycetaceae > Streptomyces > Streptomyces sp. NPDC003379. The sequence goes on from NZ_JBSFRK010000014.1 coordinate 83,696, forward strand.
GTGGACGACGTCGAGGTCACCGCCGGCGCATCCGGCGGCCTGATCCGCATGAGCTGGCCGACCACCCCCGCGCCGCTCCTGCCCTGAGGCCCACTCTCGCCGCCCCGCCCCGGGCGGGGCCCCCTCACTCTGCCCGCCCCACGCCCTGACAGGCCCTGTCACCACCACGGTGAACAGGGCCTTTTCTTATTCTGATCATTCAATTCCCTTGATCAATTCTGCGGTCGATCTCTCGTCAACGGTTTTGGAGCATTACTGCTTTCGGGGCCAATCCATGGCCGCGATCATTTGCTGAGAAGCGATCTCCGGTCAATTGCGTTAGTGGCGCTCTGTTTTGATCAGGTTCCGCTCCCTACAATCCGTCCACATCTTGAGCTCAGCCCAAGCGCCAAGGAGGACGAATGGCGGGGCTTTCTACCCCTCATCAGTTTGACCACCCCTCAACCTTCGCAGCCGCAGTCCTGACCGACGACAATCGTCTGATCGTGATGGTCATCGCGGCCGTCGCGCTCGCGGCGCTCGTCGTCGCCGGGGTCCTGGTGCGCCAGGTCCTGGCGGCCGGCGAGGGCACCGACAGCATGAAGAAGATCGCGAAGGCGATCCAGGAGGGCGCGAATGCCTATCTGGGCCGGCAGCTGCGCACGCTCGGCGTATTCGCCGTCGTCGTGTTCTTCCTGCTCATGCTGCTGCCCGCGGACGACTGGAATCAGCGCGCCGGACGATCGATCTTCTTCTTGATCGGAGCGGCGTTCTCGGCCACCACCGGCTATATCGGTATGTGGCTCGCCGTGCGCAGCAATGTGCGCGTGGCGGCCGCCGCCCGGGAGGCCACCCCGGCGGAAGGCGAGCCGGAAAAGGATCTCACCGCCGTCTCGCACAAGGCCATGAAGATCGCTTTCCGCACGGGCGGCGTCGTCGGCATGTTCACGGTGGGGCTCGGTCTTCTGGGCGCCTCCTGTGTCGTGCTCGTCTACGCGGCCGACGCGCCGAAGGTGCTGGAAGGTTTCGGGCTCGGAGCCGCGCTGATCGCGATGTTCATGCGTGTCGGCGGCGGCATCTTCACCAAGGCCGCCGACGTCGGCGCCGACCTGGTCGGCAAGGTCGAGCAGGGCATTCCGGAGGACGATCCGCGCAATGCCGCGACCATCGCCGACAACGTGGGCGACAACGTCGGCGACTGCGCCGGTATGGCCGCCGACCTCTTCGAGTCGTACGCCGTCACGCTCGTCGCCGCGCTGATCCTCGGCAAGGTGGCGTTCGGCGACTCCGGGCTCGCCTTCCCGCTGATCGTCCCGGCCATCGGCGTCGTGACGGCCATGATCGGCATCTTCGCGGTGGCACCGCGGCGCGCCGACCGCAGCGGCATGAGCGCCATCAACCGCGGTTTCTTCATCTCCGCCGTCATCTCGCTGGCACTCGTGGCCGCCGCCGTCTACGCCTATCTCCCGTCCTCGTACGCCAAGCTCGACGGCGTCACGGACGCGGCGATCGCGGGCCACAACGGCGATCCGCGGGTCCTCGCGCTCATCGCCGTGGCCATCGGCATCGTGCTGGCCGCCCTGATCCAGCAGCTCACCGGCTACTTCACCGAGACCACCCGGCGTCCCGTGAAGGACATCGGCAAGACCTCGCTGACCGGCCCGGCCACCGTCGTCCTCGCCGGCATCTCGATCGGTCTCGAATCGGCCGTCTACACCGCGCTGCTCATCGGGCTCGGCGTGTACGGGGCGTTCCTGCTCGGCGGTACGTCGATCATGCTCGCCCTCTTCGCGGTCGCCCTGGCCGGTACGGGGCTGCTGACCACCGTCGGTGTCATCGTCGCCATGGACACCTTCGGCCCCGTCTCCGACAACGCGCAGGGCATCGCCGAGATGTCCGGCGACGTCGAGGGCGCGGGCGCGCAGGTCCTCACCGACCTGGACGCCGTCGGCAACACCACCAAGGCCATCACCAAGGGCATCGCCATCGCGACCGCGGTCCTCGCGGCGTCGGCGCTCTTCGGGTCGTACCGCGACGCCATCGCGACCGCGGCCAAGGACGTCGGCGAGAAACTCGGCGACGGCGCTCCGATGAACCTGGTCATGGACATCTCCCAGCCCAACAACCTGGTGGGCCTGATCCTCGGCGCCGCGGTCGTCTTCCTCTTCTCGGGGCTCGCGATCAACGCGGTGTCGCGGTCGGCCGGGGCCGTGGTCTACGAGGTGCGGCGGCAGTTCCGCGAGCACCCCGGGATCATGGACTACAGCGAGGAACCGGAGTACGGGCGCGTCGTCGACATCTGCACCAAGGACGCGCTGCGCGAGCTGGCCACACCGGGTCTGCTCGCCGTGCTCACGCCCATCGCGGTCGGCTTCTCGCTCGGCGTGGGCGCGCTCGGCTCGTTCCTCGCCGGCGCGATCGGCACGGGCACGCTGATGGCGGTCTTCCTCGCCAACTCGGGCGGCGCCTGGGACAACGCCAAGAAGCTCGTCGAGGACGGCCATCACGGCGGCAAGGGCAGCGAGGCCCACGCCGCGGTCGTCATCGGCGACACCGTGGGCGACCCGTTCAAGGACACCGCGGGCCCGGCGATCAACCCTCTGCTGAAGGTGATGAACCTGGTGGCGCTGCTCATCGCGCCCGCCGTCATCAAGTTCAGCTACGGGGACGACGCCAGCGTCGGCATGCGGGTCCTCATCGCGGCGCTCTCCATCGCGGTCATCATCGGCGCGGTCTACGTCTCCAAGCGGCGGGGCATCGCCGTCGGGGACGAGGGCAACGCCGGGGTGACGGCAAAGTCGGTCGACCCGGCGGTCGTTTCCTGACTCCGGTCCGGGCCGCGTCCAACACGCGGGCGGGCGGCGCTTATTGATGCGCCGTCCGCCCGCTGGCGTGTGGACGCCCGCCCATCGTCACCAGGGCCCCGGACGGGTCGTGAGCCCGTCGTGAGCCTTCTCTCCCACTCCCCGCCATCTGCTTGGTGCAAATGGCTGCAATAGCGGTTGTATCGGGCCCACGACATGCGATTGTCGCTCGTTTGGCGTGTAAGTTCCGGGGCCGAGAGCCATGGAAGGGACCAATCCGGTGAACAAGAAGCTTGCAGCCGCACTGTCCGGCGGTGCGGTACTGGTACTCGCGATGACAGGGTGCAGCAGCGACGACGGCAACAAGGAGCTGGACGACTGGGCCAAGAAGGTCTGTGACTCCGTCCAGCCGCAGTCGAAGAAGATCGCGGACGCCAACGCCGCGATCCAGAAGGAGACCTCCGACAACAGCTCGCCGTCCGACGTCCAGAAGACCGACTCCAAGGCGTTCCAGGACATGTCGGACGCCTACAAGGCGATGGGCTCCTCCGTGAAGAGCGCGGGCGCGCCGCCGGTCGACGACGGGAAGAAGAAGACGGACGACGCCGTCAAGGAGCTCAACGCCATCTCCAAGTCGTACGAGGACTTGAAGAAGCAGGTCGACGGCCTGGACACCAAGAACCAGGCGGACTTCGCCGACGGCCTCAAGGACGTCGCGGGCGAGCTGGACAAGCTGAGCAAGAGCGGCAACGAGGCGCTGGACAAGTTGCAGGAGGGGGAGGTGGGCAAGGCGATGGGCAAGCAGGACAGCTGCAAGAGCGCGTCCACCACACCGTCCGCCAAGAACTGACCCCCTCGGGCCGTACGTTCTTCCCCACGCCCTCGGCACCCATGGTGGCGCCGGGGGCGTCGGTGTTGCCCTCGGGCCACAATGGGGGTGTGAGTACTGCCAGCCTCCCCCTGCCCTCGTCCGACCGCGCCGACGTAGCCGCCTCCTTGCGGGAGGCCCTGCTCGCCGCCGACTTCACCGCCGACGGGCTGCTCGAACTGCTCGGGGCGCCCGCGTACGCCGCGCTCGCGCGCAGTGAGACCGTCCCCGCCCTGCGTGCCACACGTGGGGAAGGCGGCCTTGAAGCCCTCGTACGCCTCTTTCTGCTCCAGGAAACCGTGCCCCACGCGCGCGTGGCGGACGTTCTGCCCCTCGACGCTCTCCTGGAGAGCGGTTGGCTGATCGAGCGGGACGGTGCGCTGCGGGCGGCCGTGGACGTGCGGCCCTATGGCGGGCCGAGCGGCGAGGACTGGTTCATCGTCTCCGACCTGGGCTGCGCGGTCGGCGGCGCCGGCGGCATCGGCAGCCATGACGAAGGCGTCGTCCTCGGGGTCGGCGGCGCGTCCACGACGCTCGCCGGGATCACCGTGCGGACGCCGGTCGACAGCGCCCTCGACCTCGGCACCGGCTCCGGCATCCAGGCGCTGCACGCCGCGCAGCACGCCACGCGCGTGACGGCGACCGACCTCAACCCTCGTGCGCTGGAGTTCACCCGGCTCACGCTGGCGCTCTCGGGCGCCCCGGAGGCGGACCTGCGCGAGGGCTCGCTCTTCGAGCCGGTGGGCGACGAGACGTACGACCTGGTCGTGTCGAACCCGCCCTTCGTGATCTCACCGGGGGCCCGGCTCACCTACCGGGACGGCGGGATGGGCGGGGATGATCTGTGCCGCTCGCTCGTTCAGGAGGCGGGGGAGCGGTTGAACGAAGGGGGGTACGCGCACTTCCTGGCCAACTGGCAGCACGTGGACGGCGAGGAGTGGCAGGACCGGCTGCGGTCCTGGGTGCCGCGCGGCTGCGACGCCTGGATCGTGCAGCGCGAGGTGCAGGACATCACGCAGTACGCCGAGCTGTGGCTGCGGGACGCGGGGGACCACCGCCAGGACCCGGCGCGGTACGCGGATCGGTATGAGGCGTGGCTGGACGAGTTCGAGGCGCGGGGGACGCGGGCCGTCGGGTTCGGGTGGATCACGCTGCGCAAGACCGGGGCCGCCGAGCCGAGCATCACCGTCGAGGAGTGGCCGCACCCCGTCGAGCAGCCGCTCGGTGAGACCGTGCGCGAGTTCTTCGACCGGCAGGAGTACCTGCGTACGCACGATGACGCGGCGCTGCTCGCCGCGCACTTCAAGCTCGCCGACGAGGTCGTGCAGGAGCAGGTCGGGCTGCCGGGCGCCGAGGACCCGGAGCATGTCGTGCTGCGCCAGCACCGAGGGATGCGGCGAGCCACCAAGGTGGACACGGTGGGCGCCGGGTTCGCAGGGGTGTGCGACGGGTCGCTGAGCGCCGGGCGGATCCTGGACGCCATCGCCCAACTGGTCGGCGAGGACCCCGTGTTGCTGCGGGACCGCACGCCCGCGCAGATCAGGCTCCTGGTGGCGCAGGGCTTCCTGCTGCCGGTCCAGGCGTAGGGCGGTCGGTGTCAGCCCTGCCCTGGGTGGGGAAATCAGCCAACACCCCGTACACGTCCGGCAATTCGGGTGGAAAGGCGGGCGAGCGGGCCGTCCGCCGTTCACCCGGATTTCGCGCTCTCGATTCCCGGGCGTGTCAGCCTCCAGGCCAAGGCCGCTGACGAAGAGCCGGGCGAAGAGCTGTACGGGGAGGCAAGGGCCATGGAGAGCGCACCAGCGATCTTCGCCGGGACGGTGTTCGCGCTGTTCGGCGCCGGACTGCTGCTGTGGACCGGTGCGCGTGTCGCACACCGCGAACCGGTCGCCCAGGGTGTGAGCCCCGTCGCATCGGCGACGCTCGCCGCGCTCGCCGGTTCCGGCGCGCTGCTTCTCAGCGTGTGGTGTTTCACTCGGCTGTGAAGCCGCTGCGCGGCCGCGGCGGACCACCTCCTTCCGGTGGGGTGGGGCGTCGTATTTCGACAGGGGTGGAGCGCCACGTCCCGGCAGGGCCGGAGTAGCGGGCTCCGCGGGCGGACGGCCGTACTCCAGTGGGCTGCCGGGCCGTATTCCGGTGGCGCGCGGGGTCGTACCGGGGTAGAGGGCAAGGGCGTACTCCGGTGCGGCGGAGGGCCTCGCTCCAGGACGGTCCACCGACCGGCGGAGGTCTCGCTCCAGAGCGGTGGAGGGGCCTGCTCCGGTGATCGCGCCGGTGCGGCGGGGCCGAGGCCCCGGCCGGGCGCCGAAACGGCAGGTCGCCACTCCGGGCGGCAGGAATGGCGGTAGTCGGGTTACCGTTCGAGTGGCCGTTGCGGGCTTTTCCCGTTTGACACGGGGGCGGGATGTACCGTCACACTCCGCAGCGACAGCGCAACGCAAGCCATGCGAGCACTGCCACCGCACTGTCACGAGCACCCCGACCACGTGGTGCTCGCCGCGCACTGCCACCGAGCGTCGACCGGAGAGAAGAGCGAAGTTGTCCCCGACCAGCGAGACCGCACAGGGCGGCCGCCGACTCGTCATCGTCGAGTCGCCTGCCAAGGCGAAGACGATCAAGAGCTACCTCGGCCCCGGCTACGTAGTCGAGGCCAGCGTCGGGCACATCCGCGACCTCCCCAACGGCGCCGCGGAGGTGCCCGAGAAGTACACCGGTGAGGTGCGCCGCCTCGGCGTGGACGTCGAGCACGACTTCCAGCCCATCTATGTCGTCAACGCCGACAAGAAGGCCCAGGTCAAGAAGCTCAAGGACCTCCTGAAGGACTCCGACGAGCTCTTCCTCGCCACCGATGAGGACCGCGAGGGCGAAGCCATCGCGTGGCACCTCCTGGAGGTCCTGAAGCCCAAGGTCCCCGTCCACCGCATGGTCTTCCACGAGATCACCAAGGACGCGATCCGCGCCGCCGTCGCCAACCCGCGCGAGCTCAACAAGCGCATGGTCGACGCCCAGGAGACCCGCCGCATCCTCGACCGCCTCTACGGCTACGAGGTCTCGCCGGTCCTGTGGAAGAAGGTCATGCCGCGCCTGTCGGCGGGCCGCGTCCAGTCCGTGGCCACCCGCCTCGTCGTCGAACGGGAGCGCGAGCGCATCGCCTTCCGCTCCGCCGAGTACTGGGACCTGACCGGCACCTTCGGCACCGGCCGCGCCGGTGACGCCTCCGACCCGTCGCAGCTGGTCGCCCGCCTCACCGCGGTCGACGGCAAGCGCATCGCGCAGGGCCGCGACTTCAACTCCGTCGGGCAGCTCAAGTCCGACACCCTGCACCTGGACGAGACGAACGCCCGCGCGCTGGCCGCCGCCCTCCAGGAGACGGACTTCTCCGTACGGTCCGTCGAGTCCAAGCCCTACCGCCGCTCGCCGTACGCCCCCTTCCGTACGACGACGCTGCAGCAGGAGGCCTCGCGCAAGCTGGGCTTCGGCGCGAAGGCCACCATGCAGGTGGCCCAGAAGCTGTACGAGAACGGCTTCATCACGTACATGCGTACGGACTCCACGACCCTGTCCGACACGGCGGTCACCGCGGCCCGCGCGCAGGTAACCCAGCTCTACGGCGGCAACTACCTGCCGGACAAGCCGCGCACGTACGCCGGGAAGGTCAAGAACGCGCAGGAGGCGCACGAGGCGATCCGCCCCTCGGGTGATCGTTTCCGCACGCCCGCGGAGACCGGTCTGACCGGCGACCAGTTCCGGCTCTACGAGCTGATCTGGAAGCGGACCGTCGCCTCTCAGATGAAGGACGCGACGGGCAACTCCGTCACGGTCAAGATCGGTGGCCGCGCCTCCGACGGCCGCGACGCCGAGTTCAGCGCGTCCGGCAAGACCATCACCTTCCACGGCTTCCTCAAGGCGTACGTCGAGGGCGCCGACGACCCGGACGCAGAGCTGGACGACCGCGAGCGCAGGCTGCCGCAGGTCGGCGAGGGCGACGCGCTCACCGCCGACGAGATGTCGGTCGACGGCCACGCCACCAAGCCGCCGGCCCGCTACACCGAGGCCTCGCTGGTCAAGGAGCTCGAAGAGCGCGAGATCGGCCGCCCGTCGACGTACGCGTCGATCCTCGGGACCATCCTGGACCGCGGGTACGTCTTCAAGAAGGGGACGGCGCTCGTCCCGTCGTTCCTGTCGTTCGCCGTCGTCAATCTGCTGGAGAAGCACTTCGGGCGGCTCGTCGACTACGACTTCACCGCCAGGATGGAGGACGACCTCGACCGCATCGCGCGCGGCGAGGCGCAGGCCGTGCCGTGGCTGCGGCGCTTCTACTTCGGTGAGGGCGGCGAGGGCTCCGGGGGCGCCGCCGACGCGGGCAACGGCGACGGCGACCACCTCGGTGGTCTCAAGGAGCTCGTCACCGACCTCGGCGCGATCGACGCCCGCGAGGTGTCGTCGTTCCCCGTCGGGGACGGGATCATGCTGCGGGTGGGCCGCTACGGCCCCTACATCGAGCGTGGTGAGCGCGACTCCGAGGAACACCAGCGCGCCGACGTGCCCGAGGACATGGCGCCGGACGAGCTGACCGTCGAGTACGCGGAGGAGCTGCTCGCCAAGCCGAGCGGCGACTTCGAGCTGGGCGCGGACCCGGAAACCGGCCGCCAGATCATCGCCAGGGACGGGCGCTACGGCCCGTACGTCACCGAAGTGCTCCCCGAGGGCACCCCGAAGACCGGCAAGAACGCGGTCAAGCCGCGTACGGCCTCCCTCTTCAAGTCCATGACGCTCGACACGGTCACCCTTCAGGACGCCCTGAAGCTGATGTCGCTGCCGCGCGTGGTCGGCACCGACGCCGAGGGCGTCGAGATCACCGCGCAGAACGGCCGGTACGGCCCGTATCTGAAGAAGGGCACGGACTCGCGGTCGATCGACAGCGAGGAGCAGCTCTTCACCATCACGCTGGACGAGGCCCTGGAGATCTACTCCAAGCCGAAGCAGCGGGGCCGTGCCGCGGCGAAGCCGCCGCTGAAGGAGCTCGGCGAGGACCCGGTCAGCAAGAAGCCCGTCGTGGTCAAGGACGGCCGCTTCGGGGCGTATGTGACCGACGGCGAGACCAACGCGACGCTGCGGGCGGCGGACTCGGTCGAGGACATCACTCCGGAGCGCGGCTACGAGCTGCTCGCGGAGAAGCGGGCGAAGGGCCCGGCCAAGAAGACGGCCAAGAAGGCACCTGCCAAGAAGGCGCCCGCCAAGAAGACCGCCGCCAAGAAGACCGCTGCCAAGAAGACGACCGCGGCCAAGAAGACCACTGCCGCGAAGAAGACCACTGCCAAGAAGGCGGCGGCTTCGAGTAAGGCCGCTTCTTCGGAGGACTGACGTTTCCCACTGCCGGGCGCCTCGTCGACAGGTGCCCGGCAGTGGTGTGCCCATCGGTAGGCGATCGTTTGTTCGGGCGGGCCGACGAGGAAGCAGCGCATCCAGATAGGCTGGACGGATGACGCGTGCCGAGCAGCCAACGGCCGGAAACCCGGCCCCCGACGACGCCCTGGTCGCAGATTCCCGAGAGCGTGCGGTCCGCGCTCTGCTGCGCGTACCCCAGCTGAAGCGGTTGTGGAGCGCACAGCTCGTCGGCAGTGTCGGCGACGCGCTCGCCCTGCTCGTCCTGGTGATCCTCGCGCTCCAGTCGGCCATAGCGGAAGGCGCCTTCGGAGGCGGCTACCGCGGTGCGGCCTTCGCCGTCACCGCTGTCTTCGGAGCACGCGTCCTCGCGACGCTGCTCTTCGGAGCGGTGCTTCTCGGACCGCTCACCTCCCTCACCTCACCGGGCGGCCCGCTCGACCGGCGCTGGACCATGGTCGGCGCCGACGGCGTGCGCGCCGCGCTGCTGATCGTCGCCCCGCTGTGGATCGACTGGACCCCGGACAACGCCCTCGCGATGATCCTGGTGACCGCCTTCGTGGTCGGTGTCGCCGAACGGTTCTGGACGGTCGCCCGGGAGAGCGCCGCGCCCGCGCTGCTGCCCGCGCCACCCCTCGAGGGCGCGACGGTACGGCCGCTGCCGGACCACATGGACGCGCTGCGGCGCCTGTCGCTGCGTACGGGATTCGTGGCGCTGCCCGCCGCGGCCGCCGCGCTCGTCGCCATCACGCTCATCGGCAACCTCCTGGGCGCCGGGCTCGACTGGTTCCAGCTGCACCAGGCGGGGCTCGCCTCGTTCCTCGCGGCCGGGCTCTTCGCCGGATCGCTCTCCATCGTCTACTTCCTGCGGCTTCCCGGTACGCAGACGCCACGCGCGCGTAGCCCGCTCGAAGGGCTGCGCAGGCCGCGTACCGGCACCGGCACCGACAAGGGGCGCACGGGCGCGATCCCGCTGCTCGTCGTCGCCAGCGCCGCCGTCGCCACGGCCATCGCCGCGGCCGTCGCCGTCGCCGTGCTGCACGCCAAGGACCTGGGCGGCGGGCCCGTCGCGTACGGGCTGATCGTCCTCGCCCTGACCGGCGGCACCGTCATCGGCATCCGTACCGCGTCGTCCCTGCTGCCCTCGCTGTCGCGCCGCCGGCTGCTCGCGCTGGCGATCGCCCTCACCGGTGTCGCGCTGCTCGTCGCGGGCCTCGTGCCGGACGTGACGACCGTGCTGCTGCTCCTGGCCCTCGCCGGGGTCAGCGCGGGCGTCGCCGCGAACACCGGGCACGCGCTGCTCGACCAGGAGGTCGAGGAGTACCGCAGGGCCCGCACCACCGAGCACCTCCAGGCCGTCGCCCGCCTGAGCATCGCGCTCGGCGCGCTGGTGGCCCCCGTGGTCGCCGCCGCGATCGGGCCGCACCGCATGGTCAACGGCAAGTTCGTCTTCGACCACGGCGGCGCCGCCTTCACACTGATGCTGGTCGGCGCGCTGCTGCTGCCGGTGGCCGCGCTGGTCCTCGCCAAGGCCGACGACCGGCAGGGCGTGCCGCTGCGGCACGACCTGCGGGACGCCCTGCGCGGCGGCGACGACCCGGTGCAGGCGCCCTGCGCCACCGGGTTCTTCATCGCCCTGGAGGGCGGCGACGGCGCAGGCAAGTCCACCCAGGCCGAGGCGCTCGCCGAGTGGATCCGCGCCAAGGGGCACGAGGTCGTCGTCACGCGCGAGCCGGGCGCCACGCCCGTCGGCAAGCGGCTGCGGTCGATCCTCCTCGACGTCTCCTCGGCCGGTCTCTCGCACCGTGCGGAGGCGCTGCTGTACGCCGCCGACCGCGCGGAGCACGTCGACACGGTCGTACGGCCCGCCCTGGAGCGCGGCGCCATCGTCATCTCCGACCGGTACATCGACTCGTCCGTCGCCTACCAGGGCGCCGGGCGCGACCTGTCGCCGACCGAGATCGCCCGCATCAACCGCTGGGCGACCGGTGGCCTCGTACCGAACCTGACGTGTCTGCTCGACGTGTCGCCCGAGGCGGCCCGCGAGCGTTTCACGGAGGCGCCCGACCGACTTGAGTCGGAGCCGGCCGAGTTCCACGCGCGCGTGCGGTCCGGTTTCCTCACGCTCGCCGCCGCCGACCCGGGCCGCTACCTCGTCGTCGACGCCTCCCAGGAGCCGGAGGCGGTCACGACCGTGATCCGGCACCGGCTCGACGTGGTGCTTCCGCTCTCCGAGGCCGAGGTGAAGGCCCAGGAGGAGGCCCGCAAGGCTGCCGAGGAGGAGGCGCGGCGCAAGGCCGAGGAAGAAGCCGCGCGCAAGGCCGAGGAAGCGCGCCTCGAACGTGAGCGCCAGGAGCAGCTCGCCAAGCTCCGCGCCGAGGAGGAGGAGCGCAAGCGGCGCGAGCTGGAGGAGGCCCAGCGCCGGGAGGCCGAGCGCCAGGCCGAGGAGGCCCGCAAGCGCGCCGAGGAGGCTCGCCGCAAGGCCGAGGAGGAGAAGGCCAGGCTGCTCGCCGAGGAGAAGGTCAGGGCGGCCGAGGAGGAGCGGCGCCGCCGGGAGGCCGAGGAAGAGGCGCGGCTGCGGGCCGAGGCGGAGGAGCGGCGGCTCGAAAAGCAGCGGAAGGCGGAGGAGGCTTTGCTCCGGGCGGAGGAGGCTCGCCGGATGGCTGCGGCTTCTGCGGCGGCGGCTGCGGCTGCGGCGGCGGCCGCTGAGGGGGCTTCGGCCTCTGATTCGGCTTCGGTGGCGTCTGTGCCGTCCAGGCCGTCGGCTCCGGCCAAGCCGTCTGGTCCCTCCGGTCCGTCTGACCGGCCTGCGCCCTCCGTGCCGGACAACGAGACGACCGTGCCCACGCCGGTGGTGGCGCCGCCTTCCGGAGCGGCCGACGAGACCGCCGTACTGCCGCCGGTGCGGCCCGACGGGCCGGGCCCGGAGGACACCGAGGTGCTGCGGCAGCCGCCGGTTCCGGGTGCCGCGGACGAGACGGCCGTACTGCCGGCCGTACGCGAGGACAAGGTGCCGCCGGGGTACTTCAGGGACGAGCGTCCGTCGGCTCCCGAGGGGGGCAACGAACGTACCCGCGAGCTGCCCCAGATCGACGAGCAGGGCGCGCCTCGGCGGTCCCGGCCCGACTGGGCCGAGGAGACGCCGCTGGACGACCTGCCGACGCTGGCGGACGAACTGCTCGGCTCGCACGTGGACGACATCGACGATGCTTATGGCGCTGATGGCGCTGATGGCGCTGATGGCGCTGATGGCCCTGAGGACCAGGGTGGGCGAGGGCGCCGGGGCGGCCGTCGGCGTTGATGGCGGAGGCGTGCGGAGGCGGGCGGCGCCGGTCGTGCTCCCGTTGTCAGTGCCGTGTTCCACAATGGGCAGTCCGGCAAGAGCAGTGCGCAGCGTAAGGCGGTGACCCCATGAGCGTGTGGGACGACGTGGCGGTGACGTCGTGAGCGTGTGGGACGACCTGGTCGGACAGGAGCGGGTGAGCGAGCAGCTGAGCGCCGCCGCCCGGGACGCCGACGCGCTGGTGACCGCGGTCGCCGCCGACACTCCCGTGCCGGAGTCGTCGAAGATGACGCACGCCTGGCTGTTCACGGGTCCGCCCGGCTCGGGCCGGTCCAACGCCGCGCGGGCCTTCGCCGCCGCCCTGCAGTGCACCAGCCCGGACCGCGCCCTCGGTGGGGTGCCCGGCTGCGGGTTCTGCGACGGCTGCCACACGAGCCTCATCGGTACACACGCCGATGTGCAAGTGGTCCGCACGGACCTGCTGTCCATCGGTGTGAAGGAGACCCGCGAGCTGGTCCGCCGGGCGCAGCTGTCGCCCGCGGTCGGACGCTGGCAGGTCATCGTTCTCGAGGACGCCGACCGCCTCACGGAGGGCGCGGGGAACGTCCTGCTGAAGGCCGTGGAGGAGCCCGCCCCCCGCACCGTGTGGCTGCTCTGCGCGCCCTCCGTGGAGGACGTGCTGCCGACAATCCGTTCCCGCTGCCGGCACCTGACACTGCGTACGCCTCCTGTGGAGGCCGTCGCCGACGTGCTCGTACGAAGGGACGGCATCGAGCCGGACGTCGCGGCGGCGGCGGCGCGCGCGACGCAGGGCCACATCGGCCGCGCCCGGCGGCTCGCCACGGACCCACGCGCGCGTGAGCGCAGGGCCGCCGTCCTGAAGCTGCCGCTGCGCGTGCAGGAGATCGGCGGCTGTCTGAAGGCGGCGCAGGAGCTGATCGACACGGCGTCCGACGACGCGAAGCAGGTCGCCGAGGACGTCGACACCAAGGAGACCGAGGAGATGAAGGCGGCGCTCGGCGGGGGGCAGGGCGGCCGGATGCCGCGCGGCACGGCGGGGGTGATGAAGGAGCTGGAGGACAGGCAGAAGCGCCGCAAGACCCGTACGCAGCGCGACAGCCTCGACCTCGCCCTCATCGACCTGACCGGGCTCTACCGCGATGTTCTCGCCCTCCAGCTGGGCTCCCGCGTGGCCATCGCCAACACCGAGGTGCAGGACATGCTGGAGCGCATGGCTCTGGGCACGTCGCCCGAGGCCACGCTGCGCCGCATCGAGGCCATCGGCGCGTGCCGCACGGCCCTCGATCGCAACGTGGCACCACTGCTGGCGGTGGAGGCGATGACGGTGGCGCTGCGGGCTGGTTGACGAGGCGGTCACGAGGCGTTGACAAGGTGGTGACGAGGTGTTGACGAGGTCACCCGTACGAGTACGAGACGGGCACTGTGTGTGATCAATCGTGCGCGGAGAGTTAGTCTCGCGGGATGGACATCAGCCGTCACCACCGCCGCAGCGGCAGCCGAAGCCGTAGCCGCGGTCGCAGCCGCCGCCTTTCCTTCCGTACGTGCGGCACGCTGCTCGTGACCGCAGGGCTGCTCGTCTCCGGGTGTTCGTCGGGGAGGTCGACGGCGGACGCCTCCCTGGCCGTGCTCACCAGTTCGACGTCCACGGACCTCACCTCGTACTACGGTCAGAAGCTGAGCTGGCGCGAGTGCGGTGTCGCCGGCTTCGAGTGCGCCTCGATGAAGGTGCCGCTCGACTACGGCAAGCCCGCGGCGGGCGACATCAAGCTGGCCGTGGCCCGCAAGCAGTCCACCAAGAGAAGCGGACGGCTCGGTTCGCTCCTGGTCAACCCGGGCGGGCCCGGCGGCTCGGCGATCGGCTACCTCCAGTCGTACGCGGCGCTCGGCTACCCCGAGAAGGTCCGCGCCCACTACGACATGGTCGCCGTCGACCCGCGCGGCGTGGCCCGCAGCGAGCCCGTCACCTGCCTCGACGGCAAAGGCATGGACGCGTACACGCAGACCGATGTGACCCCCGACGACCAGCGCGAGACCGATGAGCTGGGCACCTCGTTCGAAAGGTTCGCGCAGGGCTGCGAGAAGCGGTCGGCGACCGTCCTGCCGCACGTGTCCACCGTCGAGGCGGCGCGCGACATGGACGTCCTGCGGGCGGCGCTGGGCGACGGCAAGCTGTCGTACGTGGGTGCTTCGTACGGCACGTTCCTCGGCGCGACGTACGCCGGTCTCTTTCCGGAGCGCGTGGGGCGCCTCGTCCTGGACGGTGCGATGGACCCCTCTCTCTCCGCGCGCCGCATGAACCGCGACCAGACCGCGGGCTTCGAGACGGCGTTCCAGTCGTTCGCGAAGGACTGCGTGGCGCTCGGCGCGAAGTGCCCGCTCGGCTCCGGGAGCCCCGCCGACGCGGGCAAGCGCCTGAAGGCCTTCTTCGACGAGCTGGACCGCGCGCCTCTGCCGGCCGGTGACAGCTCGGGCCGCAGGCTCGGCGAGGCCCTCGCGACGACCGGCGTGATCGCCGCGATGTACGACGAGGGCGCCTGGCCCCAGCTGCGTGACGCGCTCACCTCAGCGATCGGGAACAAGGACGGCTCGGGCCTGCTGGCCCTCTCGGACAGCTACTACGAACGGGACGGCGACGGCACGTACGGGAACCTCATGTTCGCCAACGCCGCCGTGAACTGCCTCGACCTGCCGCCGGCCTTCACCTCGTCGGCCCAGGTCAAGAAGGCCCTGCCGGACTTCGAGAAGGCCTCCCCGGTCTTCGGCGAGGGCCTGGCCTGGTCCTCGCTGAACTGCGCGTACTGGCCGGTCAAGGCCACGGGAAAGCCACACCGCATCACGGCGAGGGGCGCGGCCCCCATCGTGGTCGCCGGCACGACCCGCGACCCCGCCACCCCCTACCGCTGGGCGCGGGCCCTCGCCTCCCAGCTCTCGTCCGGCCGCCTGCTCACGTACGACGGCGACGGCCACACGGCGTACGGCAGGGGCAGCGCGTGCGTCGACTCGACGATCAACGCGTATCTGCTGGAGGGCAAGGCACCGGCTGACGGAAAGCGCTGTTCGTAGTGTGCGGTGGGCGCGCGGTAGGTGTTTGTAGGGGATGAGGGCCCGCTCCGAGAGGGGTGTGCGGAGCACCCCCGGAAACTGTGTAGACTTGGCCGCGTTGCTGATCGCACGATGGTGCGGATGGCGCGCCGCCTTAGCTCAGATGGCCAGAGCAACGCACTCGTAATGCGTAGGTCTCGGGTTCGAATCCCGAAGGCGGCTCTGTGGAAGCCCCAGGACTCACTCGCCGTGACCTGGGGCTTTTGCTTGTGGTGGGGCGGTCGGTGGCGTGTTTACCTGGCCCACTGCTGGGAGGCCTTGCCTGATTGGCAGGTGGATGCGGCTACGCCGCCGCCGTAGGCCAGGTCCAGGCAGCCGCCGTTCGAGGTGCTCTTCAGGGTGCCGTTCGAGCCCCAGCGCCAGAGGCGGGCGGCGCCCTGGGTGCAGTCGCCCACGAAGACGGCCTGGCCGAGCATGTTGGCTACCAGGCACGAGCCGGACTGTTTGTTGACGACCTTGAAGCTGTTGTTTTCCGCGCTCACGGTCTTCCACGAGGCGCTGGGGTCGCCGCACGTGCCGTCGTCCGCAGAGCCGTACACCTGGGTCAGGCATGAGCCGTTGTCTGCGTTCTTGAGGCGGAACGGGCCTGAGGGGGTGGTGTTGGGGTTGGTGGGGGAGTCGTCGTTGTCGTCCCCGTTGTTGCCTGTGCTGGTGTCGCCGCCGTTGTTGTTGGAGGAGCCGGAGTTCGCGTCCGGTGCGTCTCCGTCGGGCTTGTTGTCGTTGTCCCCGGGTGGGTTCTTGGAGTCGGCGGGGGTGTCTTCGTCGTTCGCCGCGGTGTCCTTTCCCTTGTCCGGTGATGCGTCGTCGCTCTTGTCGTTCGGGTTCTTTCGCTTCTTCTTTGGTTTGTCCGATGCGGGTGTTGCTGATGCGTTTTGGTCCGGTGACGCCGCGGGGGCCATCGGTGCGGTGGCCGACACGGAAGGGGTTGAGCCTGCCGCGCGGTCCGGGTCCGTGATGTACGGGAGGTTCTGGAGGGCCAGTGTGGTGCCGGTGGCGATGACTACGACCGGGACCACCGCCATCAGGACGCGGGTGCGGCGGGTGCGGTGGGGGTGGCGGGGCTCGGGTGGGTTGGGCGTGGTGGCTTCCGGCTTGGTCTCCGGTTTGTTCTGTGCGGGCTCCGGTGTGTTCGTGTTCTTTGTCGGCGTCGCCGCTACGGGGGGCTCCTGCGGTTTCGCGGCGAACGCGGCCCGGCCCGCCAGGCGGTCCGTGATGTGGGGTGGCCAGCTGGGTGGGGCCGTGGGGCCGTGTTCCGTCGCCAGGTCCAGCAGTTCGGGGGCGGTCGGGCGGCCCTCGGGGTCCTTGTCCAGGCAGGACGTGATGATCTCGGCCAGGCGCGGGTCGAGCGTGTGCAGCGGGCTCAGGTCGGGGAAGTCGTGGACGATGCGGTAGAGGGGGCTGCCTTCGGCGCTGTCCTTGAACGGCCAGCGCCCGCTTGCCCCGTACGCGATCAGCAGGCCCAGCGTGAACACGTCGGAGGCGCTGGACAACCGCCGTTTCCCCGACGCCTGTTCGGGTGACATGTACGCGGGCGTGCCGACGATCAGGCCGGTCTGGGTGAGCTGGCTCTGCTCGGCGGCGCGGGCGATGCCGAAGTCGATGAGGGTGACGCCGTCGAGGGTCAGCATGACGTTCGACGGTTTGAGGTCCCGGTGCACCATGTCGAGGGCGTGGACCGACTTCAGGCCACTGGCCACTCCCCGCAGGAGCCGCCACAGGGCATCGGCCGGTAACGGCCCGCCGTGCGGTTCGATGGCCTCCGCCAGTGTGATCCCGGGTACGTACGCGGTGGCGAACCAGGGCGGCTCGGCGGTGCGGTCGCTCGCGAGCAGCGGGGCGGTGGCCTCGGCCGGCAGGCGCGCGAGGTTGTCCATCTCCTGTCCGAAGCGGCGCAGGAACCCCTCGTCCTCGGCGACGACGGACGCCAGCATCTGCTTGACGGCGGCGTACCGCCCGTCCACGACGCCGAGGTACACCCGCCCCATGCCGCCTGCCCCGATGCGGCCCACGAGGGGGATCGTCCCGATCCGCCGTGGGTCCCGCTCGCGCAGCGGCTCCGCGCCGCTGCCCGTGAGGTCGAACGCGTCCTGCCCGCCTGCCCCGTCCACCGTCTCCCCGTTCACCGGCCTCCCGGCCGGACCTGTGCCGCTCCCGTGCGTACCCCCGTCCGCACGGACGGACACCGGCCTCGGCCGGGCCGGTGACCAGTGTGGACCATCGGTCCTTCCGGGTGGAAGATCTTTCTAGAAAAGTGTTCCATTTTGGGGGTGTGTGGGGAGTGGGGGAGGGAGCGGATACCGGGGCCCGCTCGTGGGGGTGGTGTGGGGGTGGCCCCCGCGTCGTACGGAGAGGTTTCTAGAAAAGCGTTCTAGAAATGATGTGTTCCGCTAAGGGTCTACGCTGGTGGGCACCATGAGCCCCAAGCAACAACGCGGCGCGGAAACCGCCGAGCGCCTCCTGGACGCCGCCCTCCAGGTGTATGCCGAGTCGGGGGAGCAGGGCGTCACCGTCAGCGCCCTCACCAAGGCCAGCGGTGTCAGCCTCGGCAGCCTCTATCACCACTTCGGCAGCGTCGACGGCCTCATGAGCGCGCTGTTGCTGCGCTGGCTCGGGCGACTTCTCGGGGAGCTGGCCGGGGCCGTGGAGCGTTCCCGTACGGCTCGTGGTGGGGTGCGCGCACTCGTACGTACGTATCTGACGTTCATCCAGGAGCATCCGGACGCCTCCCGGCTCCTGCACTCCTCCTATGCCGACCGGGTCGGCATGGCGCAGGCGCAGCAGCTCCGCGACGCGCAGGAGGCCAGGCTGTCGCCGATGACCGGCTGGGTGCGCCGGCACGCGGAGTCCGGGGAGATCGCTCCCTTGGCCGTGCCCATGGTCGAGGCGCTGGTCATGGGGCCGATCGTCGCGACCGCGCGCCGCTGGCTCTCCGGCATGGACGACGCCGACCTCGGTCAGGCGGCGCGTGTTCTGCCGGAGCGGATCTGGCGGTCGATCAGTCCTTGAGCGGTCGATCAGTCCTTGAGCGGACGACCAGTCCTTGAGCGGTCGACTACTCCTTGAGCGGTCGGTCACGTCTGGGGGCTGGTGCGCGGTTATGGCGTGCTTCGGGCGGGGAGCGTTTTGACCATGGTTGAAACGGTTGAAACGGTTGAAACGGTCGAGACAGCTGAGGAAGTGGCCGCACGGCACGGGCTGGCACCCCTGCCGGTGGAGGGCGGACTGTTCCGGCGGACCTGGGCGGGCCCGCCGGACGCCGACGGCCGGCCGGCGGGCTCGGCGATCGTCGTGCTGCTGACCGACGCTCCCGGGGACTTCTCCGCCCTGCACCGACTGCCTATCGACGAGGTCTGGCACTTCTACGAGGGCGACCCCCTGGAGCTGCTGCTCCTCGCCCCCGACGGCACGGACCGCCTCGCCGTGCTGGGGCGCGGCGGGAGCGTCCAGCTCGTCGTCCCTGCGGGGACGTGGATGGGGGCGCGGGTCGCAGCAGGTGGCGGAGAAGGGGACGGGGAGCGGCGGTACGGGCGGCAGCGCGGGCGGCGGTATGGGCGGCGGTATGGGTGGTCGTTGTTCGGGACGACTATGGCACCCGGTTTTCTCGCCCGGGATTACGAGGGCGGGGAGCCGGACGAGCTGGCCGCGCGGTATCCGGGGCGGGCGGAACTCATCCGGGAGTTGTGCAGGGCAGGAGAGCCGGTGCGGATGCGGGAGGAGGGAGGGGCGGATGTGGGAGGAGGTGGAGCGGGTGCGTGAGGAGAGAGGGGTGGATGTCGGAGGGGGTGGGGCGGGTGCGTGAGGAGGAAGTGGGGCGGGTGCGTGAGGAGGAGGTGGGGCGGGTGCGTGAGGAGTTGGTGCGGGATCATTCGTTGCCTCAGTTGCCTGGCCGCGTCGCCCTGGTGACCGGTGCGAGCGGTGGTGTCGGTGCCGGGATCGCCCGGCGGTTCGCGCAGGCCGGGGCGGCGGTCGTCGTGCACTTTCGGCGGGGTGAGGCGCGGGCCCGGGAGCTGGTGGAGCAGATCGAGGGAGCGGGCGGGGAGGCGACCGCCCTGTCGGCGGATCTGACCCGGGAGGAGGAGTGCCACCGCCTCGTCGAGGCCGCGTACGCCTGGAAGGGGCGCCTGGACGCGCTGGTCAACAACGCCGGGATCCAGCCCCTGCAGAGCCTCGCGGACATGACGGCCGCGGACTGGCGGCAGCTCTCCGAGGCGAACGTGACGAGCGCGTTCTGCTGCACGCAGGCCGCGGCGGGCCTCATGGCCGGGCAGGACAGCGGTGGCACGGTCACGCAGATCGCGTCCATCGAGGGCACGCGCCCTGCCCCAGGCCACGCGCACTACAGCGCCTCCAAAGCCGCCCTGATCATGTTCGCCCGCTCGGCCGCCCTCGAGTACGGGCCGCGCGGCATCCGCGTCAACAGCGTCTCGCCCGGCCTCATTGACCGGCCTGGGCTCGCCGAGGAGTGGCCGGACGGCGTGGAGAGGTGGGGCCGAGCGGCGCCGCTCGGGCGGCTCGGGCGGCCGGAGGACATCGGTAGCGCGTGTGTGTTTCTCGCCTCGGACGCGGCGTCCTGGATCACTGGGGTGGATCTGGTGGTGGATGGTGGGGTGGGGGTGCGGTCTGGTTGGTAGTCGGTTGTGGTTGTGGTTGTGGCTTTGGGTGCCGGTGCCGGTGCCGGTGCCGGTGCTGTTTCGGGTTTGGGGCGGCTGCGGCTCTGGGGGTATCGGTGGCCAGGCGTAACGGGCGTGCGCGGGCTGGTGGCTTGATTGTCGCGTGTCCGGGCTCCGGTGTCCCGTGGTCATGTGGTCAGAGGCGCGTCGTCGGGAGGCTGGCCAGCCAGGCCCGGACCGCCGCGTTGAACTCGGCGGGGCGCTCCAGGTTCGGCAGGTGCGCGGCCGACTCGATGACACACAGCGTGGAGTCGGGGAGCGCGGCGTGCATGGCCTCGGCGTCCGCGACCGGGGTGTACGTATCGTCGCGGCCCACGACGACGAGGGACGGTATGGAGGCGCGGGACAACAGGTCCCGGTAGTCGGGGCGTTCGGCCCGCCCACGCAGGGCCGCGGCGGCTCCCTCGGGCGGGGCGGCGAGCATCATGCGGTGGACGTACGCGGATGCCTCCCTGTTGTACGGGGCCACCATTTTGTCCCGCACCTCGTCGGCGTACCCCTTCATGCCCTCGGCGAGGAGGCGGTCCGCCAGGGCGTTGCGGCCGACCTTGCCCTCCGGGGTCTCGGCGGCGGGGAATGTGTCCGCGAGGAGCAGACCTGTGATGCGTCCGGGAAACAGGCGGTAGCACTCCATTACGATCTGCCCGCCCATGGAGAGACCGCCGAGTGCGAACTCCGCCACGTCCAAGTGGTCCAGGAGCGCGGCGAGGTCCTCGGCGTACGTGGCGAAGTCCGTGGCGCCGGGGACGACGGACGACGCGCCGTAGCCGCGTAGGTCGGGCGTGATGACGCGGTGGGTCGCGGCGAACGCCTCGCGCTGTGGGGCCCACATGGAGCGGTCGAAGGGGTGGCCGTGGAGGAGGACGAGAGTGGGGGTGAGGGTGGGTGCTGGGGTGCGCTCGGTTGGGGGGTGGGCCTCGGCCGTGTCGTCGTAGCCGATGGTGATGCCGTTGAGCTGTGCGGTTGCCATGGGGGGAGGCTAGGCCGGGGCAACTGCACGGTGCAATAAGGTCTTTGCTCTCGGTGCAATGTGTGGGTGGCGGGGAGTGGGCGTGGGCGCGGGGTGAGTGGACAGTTGCGTAGGGGCGGACAGTTGCGAGGGGGCGGCGGGGCGTGGTGCGGCGGAGCGACAGTGACTATCGGCGGGTGGCCGATGAGGTGGCCCGGGAGATCGAGGCGGGGACGCTGCGGGGCGGGGAGCGGCTGCCGACGCAGCGGGCCTTCGCCCGGCGGCGGGGGATCGCCAACTCCACGGCCATCCGGGTCTACGGAGAGCTGGCTCGGCGGGGTCTGGTCGTCGGCGAGGTGGGGCGCGGCACCTTCGTCCGGGCGGCGGCGCCGCATCCGGGCGGGGCGGCGCTGACGGAGCGGGCCGCGCTGCGGGGGGTTGAGGGCGGGCGTGCGCTGCCTGTGGAGGGGCATGGGCTGTCTGTGGAGGGGCGTGGGCTGCCTGTGGAGGGGCGTGAGTCGTCTGTGGTTGTCCCTGGGACGCCCGGCGGCCTCGGTGTGCCCGGTCGGCTCGGAGTGCCTGGAGTGCCTGGAGTGCCTGGAGTGCCTGGAGGGCTCGGGGGGCTCGGGGGGCTAGGCGTCTCCGTCGTCTCCGGCGGGCCTGGCGTCTCCGGTGGCCCCGCCGGCCCCGGCCCCGGCCGCCTCGGCGGCGAGCCGTTCGCGGTCAACCTGGAGCTGAACTACCCCGTCGTTGAAGGCCAGTCGGCCCTCATGGCGAGGGCCCTCGGACCGCTCTCGCGGGCCGACGTGCTGCTGGAGGCCACCCGGGCCGCCGCACCGGACGGCACCGCCGAGGCGCGGGAGGCCGCCGCCTCGGTGCTGGCCCGCAGCGGGTGGCGGCCGGAGCCCGATCGAGTGCTCTTCGCCGGGAACGGCCGGCAGGCCATCGCCGCCGCCCTCTCCTCACTCGTCCGCCCGGGTGGCCGCGTCGCCGTCGAGGAAGTCACGTACCCCCTGGTCAGGGCCATCACCGAACAGCTCGGCATACGGCTCGTACCGATCGCCATGGACGAGCAGGGCATGCTGCCCGACGCGCTGGCCGACGCCCACCGTCGCGCCTCCCTCGGCGCCGTCTACGTACAGCCGACTCTGCAGAATCCGCTGTCGGTCACGGCCGGGGTGGAGCGGCGGGGGGAACTGGCCGATGTGTTGGGCAGGTTGGGGTGTATGGCCGTCGAGGACGGCACGTGGGGGTTCCTCGCGGATGACGCGCCCGCGCCGCTCGCCGCCCTGCTGCCCGAGCGGGTCGTCTTCATCGACAGCCTCTCCAAGCGGCTCGCCCCGGGCCTGACCCTCGGCATGCTCGCCGTACCGCCCGCCCACCGGGACGCCCTCGCGCGCAGCCTGCGGTCAGGGGCCTGGACCGCGGGGGCCTTCAGTCTGGAGGCGGCCGTGCGGTGGGTCGCTGACGGGACCGTGGAGACGTTGGTCGCCGCCAAGCGGGCCGACGCGGGCGTGCGGCACGGGATCGTGCGGGAGTTGCGGGAGCGGCTGATCGCGGCGGGAGTGAAGGGGCGTATCCGTACCGATCCGCGCTCCTATTACTGCTGGTGGGAGCTGCCTCCGCCGTGGCGCGCCGAGACCTTCGTCGCCGCGGCGGCCGCGCGCGGCATCGCCGTCACGCCGGGCCCGGCCTTCGCCGTCGGCGGCGGTGGTGTTGGTGGCGGTGGTGGTGGCAGTGGCGTCGGTGGGTACGGCGCGGCGGACGCGGTGCGGGTCGGGCTCGCGTCGCCGCCGACGGACGTACTCGCGTGGGCGCTGGACACGCTCGCCGCGGTTGTGGCGGAGGGGCCGCCGTCGTCCGCCTGCTACCCGGATGTGAGCAGCCCCACTTCCGGCTCCGCTCCTATCCGGATGTGAGCAGCTCCTCCTCCGGCTCCGCTCCTATCCGGACGTGAGCAGCCCCACCTCCAGGTCGGCGACGACTCCGTAGTGGTCGCTTGCCCATACGCCGTCGACGGGCTTGTCGAAAGCGAGTTCGGCGCCGCGCACGCGGGCGAAGGCGTTTGGGTGGGCGTGGGGCGAGCCCACGAAGATGTAGTCGATCCGGCGGTGGTGGCCGGGCTGGCGGACCAGGCGCTCGATGTCCTCGGTCGCGTGGGGGTTGTCGGCGGTCCACGTGTGTCCGGGTCCGGAGCCCGCGATCTCCCACGCGTCGTGGAAGTGCGTACTGCGTCCTGAGAGTGATTGCCTGCCGGTCAGGTACCGGATGCCGGCCGAATCGGGCACCGCGTTGAAATCACCGGCCATGATCGTGGGCAGGGCGGTGCGGTGGCGGGCGTCCAGGTCGGTCAGGGCGAGGACTTGACGTTCCCGTTGTGCTTCGGCGTCGAGGCGGAAGGAGGTGGTGGGTGCGATGAGCAGCACGTCTTCACGGGTGCTCGGCTCGGTGGCCGGGGGAGCCACCGGAACCAGCGCCGCCAGCGTGAGCCACGGGACGTCGGGCGCGTCCCTCCCGCGTTGATCGAGGACTTCTACGATGCGATGCGGCTGCCGCGTCGCGATCGCGGTGCCGCCGTAGCGGTCCACGTGGGGTGGTGCTGTCGCGGCCGTCTGCGACTGGTGCGTTCCGTGCAGCCCGGTTCCGTCGAGCAGCTCCGGCAGTTGGTGCGGCAAGACCTCCTGAAGGGCGACGAGATCTGGTTCGAGACGCCGCAACTCGGCGTTGATCAGTGCCGTCCGTGCGGTGGCGTCGCCGCGGTTGTTCCATATGTTCAGCGTCACGACGCGCAGACTCGTCGCCATCAGGTTCCTCTTTTCACAGGTCTTTCATAGGTGGTGTCGCCCGGGGGCGCAGCCGAATGGGGCGGCGGCAGTCGGTCCGACCAGGGTCAGCCGAACTGGCCGGGCCGGTAGTCGCCCGCGGGCTGCTGGGTGATGACGTTCATCCGGTTCAGGGCGTTGATGACGGCGATGAGTGACACCAACGCGGCGAGTTCCTCCTCGTCGTAGTGCTTGGCCACGTCCGCCCACGCCTCGTCGGTGACGCCGCCTGCCGCGTCGGCGATGCGGGTGGCCTGCTCCGCGAGCTCCAGGGCGGCCCGCTCGGCGGGGGTGTACACCGTGGCCTCCCGCCAGGCCGCGACCAGGTTGATCCGGACCGAGGTCTCCCCGGCCTGCGCGGCGTGCTTGGTGTGCATGTCGACGCAGAGACCGCAGCCGTTGATCTGACTGACGCGGAGCAGCACCAGCTCCCGCGTCGTGGCGGACAGCGGCGAGTCCAGGATCACCTTGCCCACTGAGGCGAGATGTTTCACGGCCTTGACCGCGATCGGGTTGGCGTGGATGTCGAGCCGGGTTTCCATCGTGAACTCCTTTGTGTGCGCGGCGGTTGCGCCGCGGTTGCGCTGTGGCTGTGCTGTGGTTGCGCCGCGGTTGTGCTGCGGGGGGGGCGTCGCGTTCGGGTGGGCCCCAGCAGTACGACGAGACAGCCCGCCGGAATGTGAGGCGGGCTGCCTCGTCACATTTCGCGAGACCGTCTCGTCGTACTGGTGAATGACGACGGCAGACGACGGCAGGTGCTGGCAGACGCCGGCAGACGACGCGGCCAGACGCGGCCCAGGGGAGCGGCGACACCATGAGGACCCAGTTCCAGCCAGAGGACGACCGGCTCGACCCGAGCCTGCGTGCGATCACGAGCGAGCGGCGTCGGCTGATCAATCTCGCGTACCGGCTCCTCGGCTCCCTCGCCGACGCGGAGGACGTCGTACAGGAGACGTACGCCCGCTGGTACGCCATGTCCCGAGAGCGGCGGGAGGCCATCGAGTCACCCGGCGGCTGGCTGACGAAGGTCGCCAGCCGTGTCTGCCTGGACCTGCTCGGCTCGGCGCGGGCCCGGCGGGAGAGTTACGTGGGCGAATGGATTCCGGAGCCGCTGCCCGACCACACGGAGTGGCTCGGCGGGCGAGGGGATGGCGGGACGGCGGACCCGGCAGACCCGGCCGACCGGGTCACTCTCGACGAGTCGGTCCGCATGGCGTTCCTCGTCGTGCTCGAATCGATGACCCCGGCCGAGCGCGTCGCGTTCATCCTTCACGACGTCTTCCGTTACTCCTTCGCCGAGGTGGCGGAGATCGTCGGCCGGACGCAGGGGGCGTGCCGGCAGTTGGCGTCCTCGGCGCGCCGTCGCGTACGCGCGTCATCGCACGCTTCCGTGGCTTCGGCCCCGGAGGTCCGGCGCGCCGACCTGGTGAGGGAGTTCAAGCGGGCGTGGGAAGCGAAGGACATCGACGCCCTCATCGGCCTCCTCGACCCCGACGCCATGGGGCTCTCCGACGGCGGGGGTCTGGTCAGTGCCGCGCCGCCCATGGGAGGCGGTGAGCAGATCGCACGCTTCCTGGTCGCCGTCACCAGCGGGGCGCCCGGCCTGACGATCCTGGAACGGACGGTCAACGGAGAGCCCGGTCTGGTGGTCCAGCAGGGCGGCGTCACCATGTCGGTGATGGCGTTCGACATCGTGGGGGACCGGATCACGAGGTTCTGGGCGGTACGGAATCCCGAGAAGCTTCAGTCTTGGGTGGGGGGACACCCGGGCGGGGAATGAGGCGGACTGAGCTGAACTGAGCTGAACTGAGCTGAGGTGGCTGTGGCGCGTTGAGGCGTACGGAGGCGTACGGAGGCGTACGGAGCCAGGCGTACTGAGGCCAGGGGAGCCTGAATGAAGTCCGGGCAGGACAAGAGCCCCGGTCGGTCACCTCCGCCGACCGAGGCTCTCTCTGCCCCCGGACCCGACCGCGGCGGCGACACTCCCCCGAGCTACGCGCATTGCGCGAGTACCGGCGGGCCAGGTCCGATGTAGTGATCACATCAGGCGCCGCCAACAGATCGCTAACATATGGCCAACGGTCGGCTGATAAGCGACGGTCGGCACGGGGAGATGGCGTGAGCGAGCGGTGCGAGCTGCGGTCTGAGCCGGGGCCGGGACCGGGGCCGGGGCCGGGGTCTGGGCTTGGCCTTGGACCTGAGCTTGGCCCCGGTCCCGGGCTGGGTCTGCGGTTCGGGCTGCTCGGGGCGCCGGCGCTGTACGACGGTACGGGCGGCGAGCCGCGTCCCGTGCGCGGCGCCAAGGGGCGTGCCCTGCTGGCCGTGCTCCTCCTGGAACCGGACAAGGCCGTCTCGCTCGACGCCCTCAAGGACGCGCTGTGGGGCGACTCCCCGCCCGCGTCCGCGCAGGCATCCCTCCAGAACCACGTGACGCGGCTGCGGCGCCTCCTCGACGACCCGGAGCGGCTGCACGCGGTGCCGCCGGGGTACCGGTTGCGGGTCCGCGAGGGCGAGTTGGACGTCCGCGTCTTCGAACGCCGGGTGGCCAGGGCGCGGGCGGCACACGCCGAACGGGACTGGGCGCGGGTCGTCGACTCCGCGTCGGACGCGCTCGCGCTGTGGCGCGGACGGCCGCTCGGCGGTCTTCCGGAGCCTCTGGCGGACCACTCGCTCGTACCGCGCCTGGAAGAGGCGCGGCTGCTCGCCCTGGAATGGCGGTACGACGCCGAACTCGAACTCGGCACCGACCTCGCCGCGCTCGCCCCCGCACTGGCGGCACTGGTCGCCGAACACCCTCTCCGTGAGGCCTTCCACCGCCAGCTGATGCTCGTCCTCCACCGCACGGACCGCCAGGCGGAGGCCCTGGCCACCCACCGCGAACTGCGCCGCAGGCTGGTCGAGGAGCTGGGCGTGGAGCCGGGGGCGGCGGTACGGGAGGCGCATCAGGAGGTGCTGCGGGGGCGGTTCGCGGGGGCGGGGGCCACTTTGGTTGCGGGGGGCCGTGGAGTCGCTGGGGCGTCCGGTGCTGCGGAGCACTACGAAGCTGCGGGGCGCGACGAAGCTGCCGGGCAGTCCGAAGCCGCGGTGCCGTACGAAGCGGCCGAGCCCTCGGCAGACGTGGAGGCCCTCGGCGGCTCCGGTACGCCCAATGCCTCGCGCGGATCCGAAGCACCGCGCGAGCCCGAAGCCACGGAGGAGCCCAGTGCCAGGGGGGAGTCCGATGCCATCGGGGGGCCCGAAGCCCCGTACGGGCCCAACGTCTCCCGGGAGCCGGAAGCCACGGAGGAGCCCGAAGCCGCAGACGAGCCCGAAGCCGCAGACGAGCCCGGTGCCGCGGACGAGCCCCGTGCCGCAGACGAGCCCGGTGCCGTGGACGAGCCCGAAGCCGCAGACGATCCCGGTGCCGCGGACGAGCCCGGTGCCGTGGACGAGCCCGAAGCCGCAGACGAGCCCCGTGCCGCAGACGAGCCCGAAGCCGAGAGAAGCAAGGCCGTCGAGAGAAGCAAGGCCGTCGAGAAAAGCAAGGCCGTCGAGAAGAGCGAGGCCGTCGAGGAAAGTGAACCCTCCGCACCCGCACGCCTCCGCAAGCCCACCCCACTCCCCGCTCAACTTCCGCCCCGCCCCGCCCACTTCACCGGCCGGGAAGAGATCGTCCGCGGCCTGCGGGGCGCGCTCGACGCGGGGGCGCGTGTCGCCGTCGTCTCCGGGATGGCCGGCGTCGGCAAGAGCGCCCTCGCCGTGCATGTGGCGCACGGGCTGCGGGAGGAGTTCCCCGACGGGCAGCTCTACGTAAATCTGCATGGCGCGACGCCCGGCATGACCCCGCTCACTCCCGGCCAAGCCCTCACCTCGCTCCTGCGCGACCTCGGCGCCGAGCCGTGCCCCAACGCGGAGAGCCACGAAGACCCCGCCGCGGCCGCCACCTTGCTCCGCTCCCTGCTCGCGCCCACCCGCACGCTCATGGTCCTGGACGACGCCGCGACCGCCGCGCAGGTGCGCCCCCTGCTGCCCGCCGGCCCCGGCTGCGCGGTCATCGTCACCAGCCGGTCCCCGCTGACCACCCTCGACGGCGCGGCCCGTTTCCCGCTGGAGCCCCTCTCGGACGGGGACAGCGCCGCGCTCCTACGTGCCGTATCCGGACGCGACGGGCTCGACGCCGGGCACCCCCTGGTCGAACTGGCGGGCCGCCTCCCGCTGGCCCTGCGTATCGTCGCCGCCCGCCTCGCCGCGCGCCGCGCCCTCACGCCGGACGCCCTCGCCGAACTCCTCACGGTCAGCGGCGGCCGCCTGCACCACCTGGAGTACGACGATCTGAGCGTGCGCCGCTCCCTCGCCGTCGCCCTCGACGCCCTGCGCACCTCCGAACGCCGGGCCGACCGCGACGCCGCCCTCGCCCTCGCCCGGATCGGCGCGCTCGACCTCCCTACGTACGGAGTCCCGCTCCTCGCCCACCTGTTGGACGTCGACGAACTGCGCGCCGGCGCGGCCCTCGACCGCCTGGTCGACGTCGCCCTCCTCGACGAAACGGCCTACGGCCGCTACGCCCCGCACGACCTCGTACGCGACTTCGCCCGCGAGACGGCGGCCGCCCTCGCCGCGGACCCCGGCCAGGGCATGGACGTCGTGGGAAAGGCCATGCTCTGGTACGCGGAGTCCGCCCGCCGCACCCTGCAGGCGATCCTGCCGGGGGGCCTCGACAAGGCGGACCGCCTGCGCGGCGTGGCATCCCGCCTGGCGGCATGCCGCGGGCGACGCGTGGACGGCGCTCCGGACGCCCAGAGTGCCTCCGGTACGCAGAGCGCCTCCGGCACACAGAGCACCTCGGTTACGCAGAGCGCCTCCGTCACGCAGAACGCTCCGGCCCCACCCAACACCTCGGGCACACCGGGCACGGGACCGGGCAACGGACCGGGCACCCCCACCCCCACCCCCACCCCCACCCCTCCCCTCACCCTGGAAGCCGCCTTCGCCTGGGGCGACACCGAGCTCGCGAACATCCTCGCCCTCGCCCTCACCCTCACCTCCGCCGAGCGACCCAACGGCACCCGCTCCTCCGACCTGCTCCCCGTACTGGTCCGCTGCCTCTTCCCCTACCTCCAACGCCGCGGCCGCCTCCCGGAGGCGGCCGTACTCGGCGCCCTCGCCCTGGACGCCGCCCGCCGCGAAGGCGACAGCGCCGCCGAGGCCCAGGCCCTCACTGACCTCGCCGGCATGCATTTCATGTCCGGCCGGAGCAACGAGTCGCTCGCGCTCAACGACCAGGCTCTCGCCCTCTGGCGCGGCCTCGGCATCGTGTCCTGCGTACGCCGCGGCCTCAACAACCGCGGTCTCCTCCTCGAAGGCCTCGGCCGTCACACCGAGTCCGCCGAAGCCCTCCATCAGAGCCTGGCGCTCGCCAAGGAACTCGCCGATCCGCTCAGCGAGGCCATCACCCTCAGCCACCTCGGCAATCTCTACGAACACACGGACGCCCGCGCCGCCATCGACCACCACGAACGCAGCCTCGCGATCGGCGAGGCCATCGGTCACGCCGTCGTCCGCCAGTCCGCCCACTGCAACATCGGCTACGCCCACCTCACCCTCGGCGAACCCGCCGCCGCCCTCGCGCACTTCGAGGAGAGCCTGCGCATCCACGGCGAGTACGAGGACTGGCACGGCGAGTCCCAGGCCCGCCTCGGCCTGGTCCGGGCCCTGCGCGGTCTGACCCGCGCACGGGACGCGACGCGCGAGTGCGCCGCGCTCCTCGACCGCGCCGAACACCGCGGCGACGCCCACATGACAGGTCTGGCCCGCCACCAGCGGGGGCTTCTCCTCCGGGAGGAGGGGCGCGACGAAGAGGCGTACGAGCAGTGGAGGCGGGCACTGAAGGCCCTGGACGGCACCGACAGCAAGGTGGCCGACGAACTGAGGTCCATGCTTACGGCAAGCTGAGCCGCCCGCTTCCTTCCGCCCGCTTCCTTCCTCCTGCTTCCTTCCTCCTGTCTGCTTCCTCCTGTTTACTTCGCGTCGGCGTAACGCTCCACGACGGCGACCGTGAACGGAAAGCGGACCGGCGTCTCCCCGAAGGCGATCCGGCCGGCCAGGTTCCCCGCCGCGCGCACCGCGAGAGCGACGGCCTCCGCCTCCTCGGCAGGGCAGTGCACGATGACCTCGTCGTGCTGGAAGAAGACCAGCTCGGCGCGCATCCCGCCCTCGGATATCGTCCGCCGCAGAGCGGCCAGCATCAGCAGCGCCCAGTCCGCCGCGCTGCCCTGCACCACGAAGTTGCGCGTGAACCGGCCGCGGGCCCGGGCGTTGCTGGAGGCGTACCCAGGAGTGAACTCCCCTTCGGGAGACGGGGGTGGTCCGTCGGACGTCGTGGGCTCCTCCTGGGGAATGCCCGCCTCGTCGTCCTCCCCGGCCCCGGCGGCCGGTGGACTCGTCCGCCCCAGCCAGGTCCGTACGAGCCGCCCCTCCTCGCCCGCCTTCGCCGCGTCGTCGACGTACGCGACGGCCAGCGGGAAGCGGCGCCGCAGCGCGGCCAGGTTCTTCAGGCCGTCGCCCGACGTCTGCCCGTACACGGCGCCGAGCAGTGCGATCTTCGCGTGGTCGCGGTCACCGGAGAACGCGCGGTCCGACAGCCGGGTGTAGAGGTCCTCCCCGCTCCCCGCCACCTCCATCAGGCCCCGGTCCCGGGAGATCGCGGCGAGGACCCTCGGCTCCATCTGGTCGGCGTCGGCCACGACGAGCCGCCAGCCCGGATCGGCGACCACGGCCCTGCGGATCACCTTCGGGATCTGCAGCGCCCCGCCCCCGTTGGTCGTCCAGCGGCCGCTGACCGAACCGCCGGGCGTGTACTCGGCCCGGAAGCGTCCGTCGCGGACCCAGTCCTGAAGCCAGCTCCAGCCGTGCGCGGTCCAGATGCGGTACAGCTTCTTGTACTCGATGAGGGGCCGCACCGCCGGGTGGTCGATCTCCTCCAGCTCCCAGCGCCGCGTCGACTTCACCTTGACGCCGGCCTGCGCGAACGCCTTCACCACGTCGGCGGCCAGATCCGGGCGGACGCGGCGGCCGAACGCGGCGGACACCTCGTCGGCCAGCTCGGCGAGGCGGCGGGGCTCGCCGCCGCCCGCGTACCGCTCGCCGAGCAGTTCGGTCAGGACCTCGCGGTGGACGTCGGCACGCCAGGGCAGGCCCGAGGCGTTCATCTCGGCGGCCACCAGCATGCCCGCCGACTCGGAGGCCGTGAGCAGGCGCATGCGGCCGGGGTGGGCGGTGGCGTCGTGTCTTCGCTGCTGCTCGGCGTAGACCTCGACGAGCTCTTCCAGCGTGACGGGGGCCCCGCCCGCGCGGGGCTCGAAGAGGGAGTCCTGCGAGCCGGGCTCGGCGGCGCGGGGCGGTGGATCGGGGGGTACGGGAGCGTTGCGGAGCCGGGCCAGGGCGGCGGCCGCGGAGCGGGGCTCTCCGAGGCGGCCCTCGTGACCGAGGAGGAGCAGCTCGGCGGCCTCGACGTCATAGCACCGCTCCACGCGGACGCCGGCGGCGAGCAGGCGCGGGTACAGGGCGGGGGTGGACCGCCACACCCACCGTCCTACGCCGCCCCGCTTCCGTACGGCCTCGGCGAGGTCCGGCTCCCGCACGACGCCGCCCGCGGGCAGCGCGTCGTCCCCGAGGGGGACGAGCTCTGCCCCGCCCCCCTCGACTGCGGCGATGGCCCAGCGGTCGGTCATATCGCGAGTCTCGCACCCACCACTGACATTGGGCGGGACGCCTCGGGCGGGGCCCCCGCCACGGACGAACACCGGTCGCGGACCACACCGGAGGCGGTCCTCCGGCACCCTCACGCCTGCGGCCCTGTCGGCACCCACGCGTCCGCCGCCCTGTCGGCACCCACGCGTCCGCCGCCCTGTCGGCACCCTCACATCCGCCGCGCTCCAGCCGTCGCCGCCCCCGCCGCCACCACGCCACAAACCCCCACAGCCACACCCACGACATCCCAGGGCACCGCCACCCCCGTCGGCACCGACAGCCGGGCAAGCCCCGCCGACAGGCCCCCGAGGTTGACCGCCGTCACTGCGAGGCCGAGGAGCGTGCCCGCTGCCACCGCCACCAGTGCCTCTCCGGTGACCACCATCCGTACCTGCCGCCCCGTGGCCCCCGCGAGCCGCAGGGACTGCAGCTCCGTGCCCCGCACGGACGCCGCCATCAGCAGCGTGCTCGCCAGGGAGATGCTCGTATAGATGAGGGAGATGCCGAGCAGCATCAGCAGACCGAGCCGCGTCTGCGCCTTGGTCCGAGGGTGCGTCGCGGACAGCCACTCCTCGGCCGTCCGCACCTCGCCCCCGGTCACGGCAGCCAGCACGGCAGCGGTCGTGTCCGGATCGGCACCCGCCTTCAAGCGCACGTCGATCCGGTCCACGGGCACGGGCACGGGCACCTGGGAACCAACGCCCCCGACCGAGGCGTTGGGAGAAGTGACGTACGCACCGTTGTCCCCGCTCCCCTGGGCCAGTACCGCCACGATCCGCAGCCGTGCCCGCCGCCCGTCGCCCAGCCAGACGTCGACGTGTTCGCCGACCCGACGCTTCTCCCACTCCTCGTTGACGACGATCGACCGCTCGTCCAGATCGCGTACGTCGCCCGCGACCACCGCCAGCCGGGACGTCGCCGCCAGCGCCGCGGGGTCACGCACCGCGCGCGCGTCGGACCGTACGAGCGCGCTGCCCTCCTCACGTACGAAGACGGCGGTGGAGGCGGAGGCGGAGACGGCCGCGGCCCCAGGAACCTTTCGATTCTTCGGGGTCCTCAAGTCGGTCCCTGTGACGACCAGATGCGCGGCCGTACGCTCACGCGCCTCCGCCGCCTTCGCCTCGCTCACGGTCTGCGCCGAGCCGAGCAGGCTGCCCGCGAGGGCGACGGTGACCAGGACGGGGGCCGCGACGGCGGCGGTACGGCGTACGGAGGCGGTGGAGTTCTCACGTACGAGGAGACCGATGGCGCCCGGCAGCCGGAAGGCGCGGACGACGGGCCGTACGAGCAGCGGTGCGAGCGCGGCGGCCGCGGTGATCAGGATCATCGGCTGGACCGTGTACGTCTTGCGCTTCATCAGCGAGGACGGGTCCGTGACCAGGGTCCAGGCGAGCAGCCCGACGCCGCAGGCGAGCAGCGCCGCCCCCACGATCCGCCGGCTCCACGGCATGACCCCGCTGTCCACGGACGCGTCGCGCAACGCCTCGGCCGGGGTGACGCGCCCGGCCCGCCGGGACGCGGCCCAGGCACCCGCGAAGGCGACGAAGAGACCGACCCAGAAGGCGAGTTGGAAGGGCCACGTGAGCCAGGCGCCGATCGCCTGCGCGACGGCGCAGATTTCCGATGCGTCTGTTTCGTGTGATGCGTGTGATGCGTGTGATGCCTCCGCCCCGGAGATCGCGAACCATCGCGGCGCGATCCCGGCGTCCACCAGCGCCTCGCCGAGCAACGGCCCGCCCCACGCCCCGAGCACACACCCGACGGCGGACGCCGCCACGCCCACCGCGAGAGCCTCGCCGAGGAGTTGCCTGCGCACCTGGCCGGGCGTCGCGCCCGCCATCCGCAGCAGCCCGAACTCCCGCCGCCGCAGCGCCACGACGAAGGCGAACGTCGACGCCGTGACGAACACCGACACGAAGGCGGCCACCCCGCCCGCCGTGCCGAGGAAGGAGTTGACGGCCACCAGCGCCTCGGCGTCGCGCGCCGTGCCGGGGTCGGCCTGGCGGCGGTCGCCGCCGGTGAGGACGCGGGCCCGGCCGTCGACCGCGTCGCGCACCTGCCGCGCCGGGGCGTCGACGCCGACCGCGTCCCGCTTGTCGCCGTCCAGCCGTACGGGACCGAGCCGCCGAAGGTCGCGCAGCAGTTCGGTATCGACAGGGTGTGGATGAGCGAGCGGCTTCGATACGTGTGCGGTGCCCGGCCCGCGCTCGACCGGCACCGTCAGCCGGTCCTGCCCCATGACGACGACGGGCGACCCCGCGAACCGCACGGGCGGACGTTCCGGCGCGGCGAGGCTCGCGTCCAGCCCGAGTCCCATCGCGGCGGTGAGCCCGACACCGAGGGCGACGGCCACGAAGGCTCCGAGCAGGCTGCTCCAGCGGGCGCGGAGAGAGGCGAGGAAGATCATCGGGCGGCCGCCTCGTCCATGTCGGTGACGACCGTGGCGCTCTCCAGTATCGCCATACGTTCAGCCACCGCACCGGCACTCGGCGCCCGCAGCTCGCTCGCCACCCTGCCGTCCACGAGGAACACCACGCGGTCCGCGTACGAGGCGGCCACCGGGTCGTGCGTGACCATCACGGTCGTCTGCCCTTCCTGGTCGACCAACCCCCGCAGCAGCGCGAGGACCTGTCGGCTGGTTCCCGTGTCGAGCGCCCCGGTCGGCTCGTCGCCGAAGAGGACGGCGGGGCGGCTGACCAGCGCCCGCGCGAGGGCGACGCGCTGCTGCTGGCCGCCCGAGAGCTCGCCGGGCCGATGTCTGGCCCGGTCGGCCAGGCCAACCCGGCCGAGGGCGTCGCGGATCTCCGTACGAGAAGGGCGGCGGCCCGCGAGACGCAGCGGGAGCGCGACGTTCTGGGCGGCGCTCAGTGAGGGGATGAGGTTGAAGGCCTGGAAGACGAAACCGATCCGCTCCCTGCGCAACAGCGTGAGCCGGCGCTCGCTCAGCCCCGTCAATTCGGTGCCGCCCACTTCGACTGTCCCCGACGTCGGCCTGTCCAGGCCCGCGGCGCACTGCAGAAGCGTGGACTTCCCGGAACCGGAGGGGCCCATGA
The DNA here is from genome assembly GCF_053589195.1 of Streptomyces sp. NPDC003379. Lineage (NCBI taxonomy): Bacteria > Bacillati > Actinomycetota > Actinomycetes > Kitasatosporales > Streptomycetaceae > Streptomyces > Streptomyces sp. NPDC003379. Next base: position 118,360 of record NZ_JBSFRK010000014.1, read on the forward strand.
CCGCGACGAAGGTCGCGGCGCTCACTTTCAGGTCCACGCCGTCGAGGGCGGTGACGTTGCCGTGGAGGCGGCGGAGGGCGGTGAGGCGTACGGCGGTTCTGGCGGTCTCGGTCATGTGTACAGCCAAGCGGGGTGTGCTTGTGCGGGCACGACCACTGAGGGGTGTTCCGGGGTATGGCCAGCCCTACCTTTCCCGGCGGGGCTTGGCTGGTGACGGTGTCCCTCGCTGTTCTGGTGCGGCTTGTCCTCCCGCCGCTTCGCGGCGGATATGTCCCACCCACCCACCCGTTTACCCCGCATAGAGGCGTGGAGGTAGGGCGGGCGTTTACCCCGGGCGGAGGTGTCGGGCCGGGGTGGGGTGTGGGCCCGCGTGGAGGTGCCGAGTGGCTCCGCCGCACCGCACCCACCGCATCTACCGCACCGCACCCACCGAACCCACCGAACCCACCGCACCGAACCCACCGAACCCACCGCACCGAACCCACCGCACCGCATCTACCGCACCTCACCCACCCCATCCACCGCACCTCCCGCACCTCACCCACCCCATCCACCGCACCTCACCCACGCCCACCCACCGCACCTCACCCACCTCATCCCACCTCACCCCACCTCATACCCTGTCCCTATGGATTCGGTGATCGACAAAGCGTTCGCGGCGGCGTTGTACGGCGACGACCACGAGGGCCTGGACACCGGAGCATCCCTCCTGGCGGCCGCCCCCGAGGCGGACGCGGAGCTGCGTCGGCGCGGTGAGGAGTATCTGCGTCGGGCCTGGCGGCACGGCTGGCAGCCCGCGGATGTCGTACGGCTGGTCCGCCGTGACCTGGGCGAGCCGCACGTACGCCTGACCGCCGCCCTGATCCGAGCCGAAACCAGCGGCTACGCCCACCTGCCACCCCGCTGGCCGGCCCAGCTGGCCGACCTCGACCCCGCCGCCGAACAGGCCGGCGACCGCTTCGGTGACCGCTTCTCGGAAGCCACCACCCACCTGGAGCTCTACCGCCTGCTCCTGCGCCTCCCCCCGATCGAGCCGGTCGGCCCACCGCCCGGCGAATCCGTGCCGGGCCCGGTCGAGGGCGAGCCCCGCACGCTCACCCGCATCCGCGCCCTGCTCGCCAAGGCGGAGGCGACCGGCTTCCCCGAGGAGGCGGAGGCGCTCACCGCGAAGGCGCAGGAGCTGATGGCGCGGCACTCGCTCGACGAGGCGCTGCTCGCCGCCCGTACCCACGCGAAGGACGTCCCCGGGGCGTGCCGCGTCGGCGTGGACGCTCCGTACGAGACGGCGAAGGCGATCCTGCTCGACTCCGTCGCCACCGCGAACCACTGCCGCGCGGTGTGGAACGAGGCATACGGCTTCTCGACCGTCGTCGGCTTCGAACCCGACCTGGCGGCCGTCGAACTGCTCTACACCTCCCTGCTCGTCCAGGGCACGGCGGCGATGACGAAGGCGGAGGCGGGGCAGCGCGCGGCGGGCCGCAAGCGTACGAAGACGTTCCGGCAGACGTTCCTGCTGGCGTACGCGCATCGCATCGGCGCCCGCCTGGCGGAGGCGGGGCAGCACGCGGTCACGGAGGCGGCGGCGGAGGACGGCTCAGAGGACTCGCTCCTCCCCGTACTCGCGGCACGCGACGTCTCGGTGACCGACCGCGCCGAGCGGATGTTCCCGGAGACGACCACGACCCGCGTGCGCGGGGCGACGGACGGCGAGGGCTGGACCCACGGCACGGCGGCGGCCGACCGGGCCCACGTCGCGCCCCGGAACCGGGGTCCCGCGCTGCCCTGACGTACGCGTCATGGACTCACGAGTGAGCGAGTCAACGCCAGCGGCCAGCCGAGCACACGTGGTCCCTGACGGCGGGGTTCGCCGCGACCCTGCTCATCGGCGGTGACCCCGCCGCGCCCTACCCCGCCGCTTCGCGGCGGATGTTCCCCACCCAACCACCCGTTTACCCGGCAATGGGCATGGTGACGTAGGAGCAGGGGCAGCCCGCCCGCCCCGCCCGCCCCACCGGTCCGCAGCCGCCGGCGAGACCGGAGGGGACGTGGCGGTATGTCCGCCCGGAGCACAGTGACGCAGCACCGGGCGCCGAAGCAGACAGGCGCCCGCGCCAAGATAGCGAGGACGGACATACCGCCGCGGCCCCGCCCCACCTCCAACGGGAGGCGCCCGGCAGAAACCAACGCGCCACGTAGGCCGCATCCACCGGGGGTCAACGTCCGCCCCGCCCCCGGCGAAAGCCGCAGCCGCCGCAAGTCAACACCCCGCCCCACCCCGGCCGAAACGCACAGCCGCCGGAAAGGACGCCCGCCACCCCCGACGGAAGACACAGCCACCGGGGAAACGACCCCCGCCCCGACCCCCGCCCCGACCCCCGCCCCGACCCCCGCCCCGACCCCCGCCCCACCCCCGGCAGGAACGGCACATCCGGCCCACACCACCCCCAACCCACCCAATACGCCCCGTATCATCACAGAGTGACCTGGCTCCGAGCGCTGAAAGAGACAGCCCGCTCAGGCCTGACCGTCGAGCGCAAACGCCTCGAACCCCTGGTAGCCGCCCGCGGCGCCGCAGGCCTGGCCATCATGATCGGCCTCAGCCTCACCCTCTTCGGCCCAGCAGTAGCCGCAAGCTCCGCCTTCGGCGCCTTCCAGGCAGCCATCGCCACGTTCCAACGCAGCTGGCGCCCCCGCCCGGAACTCGCCCTGGCCTCCGGCACGAGCCTCGCCGTCTCCACCTTCCTCGGCTACCTCACCGGCTCCCACCTCCTCCTCTTCCTGGCCCTCCTCTGCCTCTGGACCTTCCTGGCAGGTCTGAGCTGGGCCGCGGGCCCGACCGTCGGCATCATCGCCTCGTCGAACGTGGCGATCATGCTGGTGACGGTCACCATCCCGGGCTCGGTCGCCGCCGCCGCGGGCCACGCGGCGATGATGATCGTCGGGGGCTGCGTCCAGGCGGCGCTGGTGATCCTCTTCCCGGTACGCAGATGGGGCGCCCACCGGGACGCCCTGGCCGACGCCCTGGCCGCCGAGGCGGACTACGCCCGCAGGCTCCGGCACGACCCCGTGGCCCCCTTCGACCCCGAGCCCTTGATGGCGGCCCGCGACGCGGCGACGATCACCGCGCGCCAGGCCCGCAGCCGCCCCGCGGAACTGCACGGCTCCCGAGGCCTGGCCGAACGCATCCGCCCGGTCCTCGCCTCCCTGGCGGACCCGGCGGTGGGCGTCCCGCCGGAGGGCAGAGAGCGTGACCGGGTGCGCGAGCTCCTCGGCGCGGCGGGCGCGGTCCTGGACGCGGCGGCCCGCGCGATCCGCCACGGAGAGCCGGTGAAGGTCCCCCCGGCGGCCCTGGCCGCGCTCAAGACCCCGGACACGGGAGCGATCCTGACGGGCCCGGCATACCGAGCGGCAACACGCCTCGGCGCGCTCCTGAGGGACGTACTGGAAACAGCAGGCGGCACACAAAACCCCCCACCGCCCACGCACCCCACCACCCGCCCGACCGGAGAACCCACCCCCCAACCCGACGGTCAACCCACCACCCACCCGGCCAGCAAATCCGCCACCGCGCCCGAACCCCAGCCCGCCACCCGGCCGGACGGCCAATCCACCACCCCGCCCGACACCCAATCCACCACCCCGCCCGACACCCAACCCACCACCCACCCCGACGCTCCCCCCACCCCCCAACCCCCTCCCCACCCCCTCACTCAATCCGACACCCAGCCGATCTCCCTGCTCCGCCCCACGCTCCCCGCCCTCGTCCCCACGGCCCTGCGCGCCATGCGGGCGGCCCTGCGGCATGAGTCCCCGGTCGCCCGTCACGCGATCCGCGTCACCGCGGTGGCCGCCGCCGGCTACCTCCTGGGGGCCTGGCTGCCCTTCGGCCACGGATACTGGGCGCCCATGGCCGCCGTCATGGTGATGCGCCCGGACTTCTCCCAGACGTACTCCCGCGCCGTGGCCCGCTTCGGCGGCACCCTCGTCGGCGTCGCGCTCGCCACGGGCCTGGTGCAGTTGGTCCACCCCCGCACGGGCCTGTCCGCCGCGCTGGCCGTGCTCTGCGCCGGGATGATGTACCTGCTGATGCGCACGGGCCAGGTGGCGGCGCAGGCCTGCGTGGCGGCGTACGTCGTGTTCCTGCTCGGCATGGGCGGTCAGCAGTGGACGCAGACCGTCCCGGAACGAGTGCTCCTGACGCTGCTCGGCGGCGTCCTGGCGATGATCGCGTACGCGGTGTACCCGGCCTGGGAGACCCCGCGCCTGCGCACCCGCCTCGCGGACTGGCTGATCGCGGACGGCCGTTACGCCGCCGCGGTCGTCGACCACTACGCACATCCGGCGGGCAAGGCCTGCCCCGACGTCCGCGAGGCGCTGCTCGCGGCGCGGGACGCGCGGGTCGCCTGGCAGGAGGCGACGGCCCGCGCCAAGAACGAGCCGGTGCGCCATCGAGGACTGTCCCGCGCCGCGGCCGCCGACGCGGAGGAGGCCCTGGCCCAGCTGGGCCGCGTGGCGATGCTGATGGAGGCGCATCTGCCGGAGCGCGACGTGACACCCGTCCCGGCGGCGGCCCGCCTGGCCGAGGCGCTGCGCAAGTCGACGGAGCAGGGCGCCAAGGTGGTACGCGAACGCCGCGTCCCTCAGTGGGACGCGGTCCGCAAGGCCCTGGAGGAGTGGGACGGCGAGGGTGTCCCCGACCGCGTCGTACGCAAGGGAGCGGGCCTGCTCCTGACCACCCTGGAAGAACTCTCGGACGCCCTGAACACATCCCCGCCCCCCATGCTCCTGGACGGCTCACAAACCCCCGACGGCCGCCGCCCCGACGGCGGCCACCCCGACGACGGCCGCCACCCCGACCCCCCACCACCCCGCTGACCCACGGCCGAGGCCAAGAGGGGGACGGAGGGCGGTGGACAGAAGGCGGAGGGCGGTGGACGGAGGCCGGTGGACGGAAGGCGATGGCCGCCGGAGGCCGGAGACGCACACGCCCTTAGCCCACACCCCACCGAAGGCACCGACGCTCCCGGCCGAAGGCACCGACGCTCCCGGCCGAAGGCACCGACGCTCCCGGCCGAAGGCACCGACGCCCCCACCGAAATCGCCCGCCGAAATCCCGCGCCAAGCTACCAGGACGACTTCCGCACCCCAGGCAGAAATCCCGCATGCGCCAGCTCACGCAACTTCACCCTCGACAGGCCGAACGCCCCCACATACCCGCGCGGACGTCCATCGACACTGTCCCTGTTCCGCACCCGCGTGGCACTCGCGTCACGCGGCTGACACGCCAACTCCCGCTGCGCGGCGAGCCGTTCGGCGTCCCCCGTGCCCGGCCCGCGGATGATCTCCTTCAGCTCGGCCCGCCGCACGGCGTACCGCGCGACGGTCTCGCGGCGCTTCTCGTTCTTCGCGATCTTGCTCTTCTTCGCCATCGGTCAGACCTTCCCGCCCCGCGCGCGGACCCTGGCGACGGCCGCCTCGACCCCGATGGAGTCCACGGTCCTGATGCCCTTCGTGCTGAGCCGCAGCCGGACGTACCGCCCCTCACTCGGCAGCCAGTACCGCTTGCTCTGGATGTTGGGGTCGAAGCGGCGGGAGGTCCGCCGGTGGGAGTGGGAGATGTGGTTGCCGAAGCCGGGCTTCGCGCCGGTCAGCTGGCAGTGGGCGGACAAGGTGACGCACCTCTCGGTCGATGGAAGGCACCCCGCTATTGAAAACGGGAGTCGTTTTCATATACTACCCACATGGCCCGCAACGAACTACGCCCCGTCATCAAGCTCCGCTCCACGGCGGGAACCGGCTACACCTACGTGACCCGCAAGAACCGCCGAAACGACCCCGACCGCCTCACGCTGCGCAAGTACGACCCGATGGCCCGACGCCACGTCGACTTCCGAGAGGAGCGCTGACCGCCATGCGCAAGGACATCCACCCCCCGTACGGCCCCGTCGTCTTCCGCGACAAGGCCGCCGGTTTCGCCTTCCTCACCCGGTCGACCGCGAGCAGCGAGAAGACGGTCGAGTGGGAGGACGGGCGTACGTATCCGGTCATCGACGTCGAGGTCTCGTCCGCGAGCCACCCCTTCTACACGGGGACGGCACGCGTCATGGACACCGCGGGCCGCGTCGAACGCTTCGAGCGCCGCTTCGGTAAGCGCTGATGGACCACCGGCCCGGCGGGCACACCGCCCGCCCGATGGACACGGTGATCGTCGGCGGCCTCCACGCGGACGCCCGCAGGGCGGCCGTCGACCACCTCCTCGCCACCGTCCCCGGCAGCGTCGCCCTCCACCACGACCTGTCGGCCGCCGCCGAGCGGGGCACCGTCGTACGCACCGTGCGCGACACCACCGGCGTGCTCTCCACGGGTGACACGCCCCTCGTCAACGACTGCGCGTGCTGCGCGCTCCGCGAGGACCTCGTGCCCGAGCTGCGACGGCTCGCGGACGCGGGCCTGACCAGGCTCGCGGTCGTCGAGCTGTGGGACTCCGTCGAGCCCAAGGCCATGGCCGAGGTGATCGCGGCGCACAGCGACGAGGGCATCAGGCTCAGCGGCGTGGTCACGGCGGTCGACCCCGCCCTGCTCCTGCCCTGCCTCGGCAACGGCGACGACCTCATGGAGGCCGGTCTCGCCGCGGCCCCCACCGACCAGCGCACCGTCGCCGACACCTGGGCGCGCCAGCTGGAGTACGCCCCCGTGCTCGCCGTCCTGGACTCGGCCGAGGCCGACGACGAGGACCGCGCGCTGCTCGCCCAGCTCCACCCGACCGCCCGCCAGGTCCTGATCAGCCACGGCGATCAGGGGGGTGTCCCCCTGCTCTTCAAGAGCTTGATGGAAGGCGCCGCGCTCGCCGGCTTCGACGTTGAGGCGGCCGCCGCGGCCCAGCACCCGGCCTGCGCGCTGCTCCCGGCCGAGGCCGACGCGAGCGGCGTCTCCACCTTCGTATGGCACCGGGAGCGGCCGTTCCACCCGGAGCGGCTCTACGAGGCGCTGGAGGATCTGACGTGCGCGGCCGCCCGCAGCCGGGGGCGGTTCTGGCTGGCCGACCACCCGGACACGCTGCTCGGCTGGGACGCGGCGGGCGGCGCGCTCTGCGTCGAGAGCGCCGGGCCCTGGCTCGCCTCGCTGCCGGACGCCGCGTGGGAGATGGTCCCGCCGGTGCGCCGCGCGGCCGCCGCCCTCGACTGGCACCCGGAGCACGGCGACTGCTGCAACCACCTGGTGTTCACCTCGCCGGGCCTGGACCGCGACGGCCTCGAACGGCTCTTGGAGTCCTGCCTGCTGACCGACGAGGAGTACGCGGCCGGGCGCGATGCCTGGAAACACCTGCCCCCCGCCTTCGACACCCTTCTGGAGGTCTGACCTTGTCCCCCCGCAAGTCCGCCGCCACCCGCCCGCAGAAGCCGCGCCCCAATCCCCTGGACCAGCTCGGAATCACGTACGTCGACTACAAGGACACGGATCTGCTCCGGAAGTTCATCTCGGACCGCGGCAAGATCCGCAGCCGTCGGGTCACGCGCGTGACGGCTCAGCAGCAGCGGCAGATCGCCGCCGCGATCAAGAACGCCCGCGAAATGGCGCTCCTGCCGTACGGCGCCCCGCGCTGATCCGAAGCCGCCCCTGTCTCTCGCTCCCTCCCCGTCACACCGCGCCCGCTGTTTTCCGTCTCCGGACGGAACACATCCGGCGCGGTGTGCGTCTGTTTCTAGGGCATGGCGGACCGTGAGAGCTGTAATCAAGACGACACCGCGCGTGCACGTGCATCTGCCCATGCATCGGCATGTGAACACAGCTATGATCCGGGACAGTTGACCACTGCATCTAGAGCCACTAAAGGCACTGCACCACCGGGGAGCGATCTGTGCACCACGCGTTTAACGGCATGGCGGCCACGGAGCTTCACGGGGTGGTCTGGCAGAAGAGCAGGCACAGCAACTCGCAGGGCTCGTGCGTGGAGTTCGCGAAACTGCCGGGCGGCGACGTCGCCGTGCGCAATTCGCGCTTCCCGGACGGCCCGGCGCTCGTCTACACGCGCGCCGAGATAGAGGCGATGCTGCTGGGGATGAAGGACGGGGAGTTCGACCACCTGATAGGCGGCTAGGTGCGCGGACGCGGACGCCTCAACCTCAGCATCGGCTTCAGTATCGGCCTCAGCGTTGGCCTCAGTATCGGCCTCGGTCTCGGCCTCAGCCCAGTTGGAACAGCGCCCAGACCACCTTGCCGCGCAGCGTCCCGGCGAGCGGGTGCCAGCCCCAGCCGTCGCTGAAGGACTCCACCAGGAACAGGCCGCGGCCCGACTCCGCGGAGAAGTCGTCGTCGGCGTCCCGCGTCACCGGGCTGTCGTCGCTGGGGTCGCGCACGGCGCACACCAGACGGGACGCCCAGCGCATCAGATGGAGCCGCACGGGCGGGTCCGGGTGCTCGCGCGGGGTGTCGGCGGGCAGCGCGTGCCGCAGGGCGTTGGTGACGAGTTCGGAGACGACCAGCGCTATGTCGTCGAAGCGCTCTTCCAGATCCCACTGCCCGAGCGTCTTGCGGGTGAACTGCCGGGCGCTGCCCACCGCGTCATAGCGGGCGGGGAGGGCGACGGAGGCCGCGCTGGAGACCGCCGAGGGGTCGAGCGGGGGAAGGCCCTGCCGCAACGGCTCGAGCATGGTCGATCCATTCGTCCCCATGCGAGGCACTCCCCGGTTTCGCGGTACGTAGCGATGGAGCGGTGGCGCGGTCGGTCGCCGATGGTGCGGGTGGTACACGGTCGGTACAGCAGTGGCGCGCGGACCATGGTTCCGAATGCGCACAGCAGATGCAAGGGCAGATGCACGTGCACGCGCCGGACTTGGTGCCTCCCGTGCCACTTCTTGCCCATTTCTTCCCACGACTTCTTGTGAAGAGCTTTCGGACGCTTTCCCTTTCTGTAACCGGACGTGTACGGCCCGAAGCGTTTAATGGCAGACTGCTGGCTTCCAGTCGATGGGGAGGATTGAGCGAAGTGACCGCAGGGGAGTCGAGCGGCTCGGTGGTACGGCGCATCCTGCTGGGCTCGCAGCTGAGGCGCCTGAGGGAGTCGCGAGGCATCACCCGCGAAGCGGCCGGCTACTCGATCCGCGCCTCCGAGTCGAAGATCAGCCGCATGGAGTTGGGACGGGTGAGCTTCAAGTCCAGGGATGTAGAGGACCTTCTGACGCTGTACGGCGTCACGGACGAAGCCGAGCGCGGCGCACTGCTCTCGCTCGCCAAGGAGGCCAACCTCACGGGCTGGTGGCACAGTTACTCCGACGTCCTGCCGGGCTGGTTCCAGACCTACATCGGCCTGGAGGGCGCGGCCTCACTCATCCGCGTCTACGAAGTGCAGTTCGTCAACGGCCTGTTGCAGACCGAGGCGTACGCGCACGCGGTCGTCGCGCGCGGCATGAAGGGCGCGAGCGAGGCCGAGATCGAGCGCCGTGTCGCCCTGCGCCTGGAGCGCCAGAAGCTCCTCGCCTCCGAACACGCGCCCCGCTTCCACTGCGTACTCGACGAGGCGGCGCTCCGACGCCCGTACGGCGACCGGGAAGTGATGAGGGGTCAGATCCAGCACCTCATCGATATCTCCGAGCGGCCCAACGTCACGCTCCAGGTGATGCCGTTCAGCTTCGGCGGCCACGCGGGCGAGAGCGGCGCCTTCACCATGCTGAGCTTCCCGGAGTCCGATCTCTCCGACGTCGTGTACGTGGAGCAGCTCACCGGAGCGCTCTATCTCGACAAGGCGGATGAGATCGCCCAGTACGAGCGGGTGGCGGCGCAGCTGCACAAGGACAGCCCGGATCCGGCGGACAGCCGCGACCTTCTGCGTGGACTGCTTCAACTCACCTGAAACATAAGTACTATGACGTGAAATCAGGTGCTGGCGCACGTCCGTCTCCGTTGGCCGCTGCTCGCCGCCTGTTTCCGTCTGCTGCCGCGGCAAGGGGTCCGTCTCATGTCCTTCTTCACTGACCTGGCTCTCCAGTACATCGACGGGGAGTGGAAGACCGGCTCGGGCTCCTGGGACATCATCGACTTCAATCCGTACAACGGTGAGAAGCTGGCGTCCATCACCGTCGCCACGGCCGACGAGGTCGACCAGGCGTACCGCGCCGCCGAGCGCGCGCAGCGCGAGTGGGCCGACACGAATCCGTACGCCAGGCGCGGCGTCTTCGAGCGCGCCCTGCGCATCATCGAGGACCGCGAGGAAGAGATCACCGAGGCGATCATCGCCGAGCTGGGCGGCACCCGGCTCAAGGCGGCCTTCGAGATCCACCTCACCAAGGAGTTCCTGCGCGAGTCCGTGCACCTCGCGCTGCGGGCCGAAGGGCGCATCCTGCCGTCGCCGGACGACGGCAAGGAGAACCGCCTGTACCGCGTCCCGGTGGGAGTGGTCGGCGTCATCAGCCCCTTCAACTTCCCGTTCCTGCTGTCGATCAAATCGGTCGCCCCGGCCCTCGCCCTGGGCAACGCGGTCGTACTCAAGCCCCACCAGAACGCGCCGGTGCTCGGCGGCAGCCTCGTGGCCAAGGTGTTCGAGGACGCGGGACTGCCGGGTGGACTGCTCAACGTCGTCATCACGGACATAGCCGAGATAGGCGACGCCCTGCTCGAACACCCGGTGCCGAGCATCATCTCCTTCACCGGCTCGGACCGCGTGGGCCGCCATGTCGCCACGGTCTGCGCCTCGAACTTCAAGCGCTCGATCCTGGAACTGGGCGGCAACAGCGCGCTGATCGTCCTGGACGACGCCGACATCGACTACGCCGTGGACGCGGCGGTCTTCAGCCGTTTCGTGCACCAGGGCCAGGTCTGCATGGCGGCCAACCGCATTCTCGTGGACCGCGCCGTGGAGGCGGAGTTCACCGAGAAGTTCGTCGCCAAGGTCGCCTCGCTCAAGGTCGGCGACCCGGCCGAGCCCGGCACGCACATCGGCCCGCTCATCAACTCCTCGCAGGCGGACGCCGTCACGGCCGTCGTCGAGCAGGCCGTCGCCGCGGGCGCCACGGCCCTCCTGCACGGCCGCACCGAGGGCAATCTCGTCGCCCCCTCCGTCCTGACGGGCCTGCCCGCCGACTCCCCGGTCCTCGGCCAGGAGATCTTCGGCCCGGTCGCCCTGCTCATCCCGTTCGACGGCGAGGACGAGGCGGTACGGATCGCCGACGACAGCCCGTACGGCCTGAGCGGCGCCGTGCACACGGGCGACATCGAGCGCGGTGTGCGGATCGCCAAGCGCGTCAGGACCGGCATGATCCACGTCAACGACGGCACGGTGCACGACGAGGCGATCGTGCCGTTCGGCGGCGAGAAGAACTCCGGCGTGGGCCGGCTGAACGGCGAGTCGACGGTCGACGCCTTCACCACGCAGAAGTGGATCTCGGTGCAGCACGGGCGTTCCCGCTTCCCGTTCTGATCACCTTCTCTCCTTACTCCCACCCACCATCCGCGAGGTGCCGAGCCTGGGCGACACCTTCCCGCTGCCCGAGACGCCGGAGGACGGCCTTCGAGCTGGTGGCGCCGGAGCAGGGATACCCTAGTCAAAGTTGATGACTGGGGGCGAACGGAAGGGCGCGGTACATGTCAGCGATCCGGCTACTGGTTCTCGGGGCCGTGCGCCAGCACGGCCGCGCCCACGGCTATCAGGTCCGCAACGACCTGGAGTACTGGGGCGCCCACGAGTGGTCCAACGCCAAGCCGGGCTCGATCTACCACGCCCTGAAGCAGCTGGCCAAGCAAGGGTTTCTGCTGGCCCATGAGATCGCCCCCTCCACGGCCGGCGGCCCGCCGCGTATCGAGTACGAGATCACGCAGAAGGGCACCGAGGAGTATCTGACGCTGCTCCGCGGGGCCCTCGCCACGTACGACCAGCGGCCCGACATGCTCACGTCCGCCCTGGGTTTCATCGTCGACCTGCCGCGTGATGAGGCGGTCTCGCTGCTCAAGGAGCGGGTGCACGCGATCGAGGAATGGCGGAAGTCCGTCACCGAGTACTACACCCCCGAAGCGGGCCCGGAACAGCTCGGTCACATCGGCGAGATCATGAACTACTGGGTGCACACGGCCGATGGCGGCATGGAGTGGGCCAGGGGCCTGATCGGGCGGATCGGGGGCGGCGCGTACACCTTCGCCGGTGAGGGCGAGCCGTTCGTCGCGGTGCTCGCCGATGGCGAGGAGAACCCGTACGCGACGGGCGAGCCGCACGCGGGGGACCGCGGCTGAGCGGGTCCGGCGGCTAATCAAGTTTGACGAATACTCCCTCCTGGGTTACCTTTCTCTGTCTAGTCAAGTTTGACTACATGATCGACGAGGCCGCGATGAGGCATCGACGAGGCATGAAGCGAAGGACGAGGGGAGTCGGATGGCGGACGCGATCGTCGTCGAAGGCGTACGGAAGAGGTTCGGGGAGAAGGTCGCGCTCGACGGCCTCGACCTGCGGGTCGGCCGCGGCACCGTGCACGGCGTGCTCGGGCCCAACGGAGCGGGCAAGAGCACGGCGGTGCGGGTGCTGGCCACCCTGCTGCGCGCCGACGAGGGGCGCGCGGAGGTCGCGGGGCACGACGTGCGGCGCAGCCCCGACGAGGTGCGCGGGCGCATCGGGCTGCTCGGCCAGCACGCGGCGGTCGACGAGGAGCTGAGCGGCCGCCAGAACCTGGACATGTTCGGTCGGCTCCACCACCTGGGCGCGCGCCACGCGCGCGTGCGGGCCGACGAGCTCCTGGAGCGGTTCGGCCTCGCGGAGACCGGCCGCAAGGCGGTCAAGCGCTACAGCGGCGGCATGCGGCGGCGTCTGGACCTCGCCGCCTCTCTCATCACGGAGCCCGAGGTGCTGTTCCTGGACGAGCCCACCACGGGCCTCGACCCCCGGGGCCGCGCCGAGGTGTGGGAGTCGGTGCGCTCGCTGGTCGGCGGCGGCACGACCGTACTGCTGACCACGCAGTACCTGGAGGAGGCGGACCAGCTGGCCGACCGCGTCTCGGTGATCGACGGCGGCCGCGTCATCGCGGAGGGCACCCCGGACGACCTGAAGGCGAAGCTGGGCGGCGACCGGATCGACGTGGTGGTGCGGGACGCGGCCGACCTGGCCCGCGCCGCCCAGCTGCTGCCGGGCACCGCCACGGTGGACGCCGACCGGCGGCTGGCGTCCGCGCCGGTCACCGACCGGATGGAGGCCCTCACGGGCGTCGTACGGGCGCTGGACGGCGCGGGCATCGACGCGGAGGACGTGGTGCTGCGCAGGCCCACGCTGGACGAGGTGTTCCTGAGTCTGACCGGACGCCCGAAGGAGACCGAGGCCGTATGAGTACGTCGATGAGCCGTATGAGTACGTCGATGAGCTGGGCCCTCACGGATTCCTGGACCATGACGCGCCGCGAGCTGGCGCACTGGGCGCGGCAGCCGGTGCAGGTCCTGGTGGGTCTGGTCTTCCCGGTGATGCTGCTGCTGATGTTCACCTATCTGATCGGCGGCGGGCAGGGCATCTCGGGCGAGTACGCGGAGTTCCTGGTGCCCGGCATGTTCGCGCTGACGATGACGTTCGGCCTGGACGCGACGATGGTCGCCGTGACCCAGGACCTGAACAAGGGCGTGATCGACCGGTTCCGCTCTATGCCGATGGCCAACGGCGCGGTCCTGGTGGGGCGCTCGGCCGCCGACATGCTCCAGTCCTTCGTCTCGCTGCTCGTCATGATGGCGGTGGGGCTGGCGATCGGCTGGCGCTGGCACGGCTCGTTCGCGGCTGTCCTGGCGGCCGTCGGGCTGCTGCTCATGCTGCGGTTCGCGATGCTGTGGCTCGGCATCCATCTGGCGATGGTCGCGGGCAGGCCGGAGCTGGTGGCGGCCGTGCAGATCCTGGTCTGGCCGGTCGGCTTCCTCTCCAACGCCTTCACGGTCCCGCAGAACATGCCGGGCTGGCTGGGGACCCTGGTCGAGTGGAACCCGATGTCCGCGACCGCCACCGCCGTACGCGACCTCTTCGGCAACGACCCCGGGGTGGCGGGCACGTCCTGGGCGGCCGAACAGGCGGGGCTTTTGGCGGTGCTGTGGCCCGTGGTGCTGGTGGGAGTGTTCCTGCCGCTGGCGGTACGGAGGTTCGCGGCGCTCAGCAAGTAGCGCCCTCGGCAAGTAGCGCGAGCAGCGGGCGGGCCCTGCGCGGTGCTCGGCTTGCACCTCACGCGACGTGAGGACGCAGGCTGAGCCGCGTACCGAAAAGGAAGGGCGGAGGCCATGAGCTACTCCGTGGGACAGGTCGCCGGTTTCGCCGGGGTGACGGTGCGCACACTGCACCACTACGACGAGATCGGCCTGCTCGTGCCCAGCGGGCGCAGCCACGCGGGTCACCGGCGCTACAGCGACGCCGACCTGGACCGGCTGCAGCAGATCCTGTTCTACCGAGAGCTCGGCTTCCCCCTCGACGAGGTGGCGGCCCTCCTGGACGACCAGGCCACCGGGAACACGGACCCGCGCGCGCACCTGCGCCGCCAGCACGAGCTGCTGACCGCCCGGATCGCCAGGCTCCAGGAGATGGCCGCCGCCGTCGAGACCGCCATGGAGGCGAAGAAGATGGGCATCAACCTCACGCCCGAGGAGAAGTTCGAGGCCTTCGGGGACTTCGACCCCGACCAGTACACGGAGGAGGTGGAGCGGCGCTGGGGTGACACCGAGGCGTATCGCGAGTCGCAGCGCAGGTCCGCGTCGTACACCAAGGACGACTGGAAGCGGATCAACGACGAGCTCGCGGCGGTCCACGCCCACCTGGGCGACCTGCTCGCCCAGGGGCTCGCGGCCGACTCCCAGGAGGCGATGGACGGCGCCGAGGAGCACCGCCGCTTCATCTCCCGGCACCACTACGAGTGCTCGCACGAGCTGCACACGTGCCTCGGGGAGATGTACGTAGGTGACGAGCGGTTCACCGCCTTCTACGAAGCCATCCGGCCCGGGCTCGCGGCGTACATGAGGGACGCGATCGTGGCGAACGCGGCGCGCAACAGCTGACGGTAAGGGGTGCGTAAGGGGTGATGCGTAAGGGGTGCTCTTCTGGAGAGCGCCCCTTACTGCGCTGCCTAGTTGGACGGTGGAACCTGGCCGGGCCGCCCGGCGTTGATAACTTTGGGCGGCTGCACCCGCCGCCGCACCGCCCCCCCTCACCCTCAGGAGCCCGGAACCGTGACGACGCTTGCGCTCGGACCAAGCTGGCTGGATCCGGATTACCTGCTCAACCAGTTCGGCCTCTGGGGCCTGCTGGTGATCGTCTTCGCCGAGTCGGGCCTGCTCATCGGCTTCTTCCTGCCGGGTGACTCGCTGCTGTTCACCACGGGCCTGCTGATCACCACGCACAAGCTGGACACCCCGCTGTGGCTGGCCTGCGTGCTGATCTGCCTCGCCGCGATCCTCGGCGACCAGGCGGGCTATCTCTTCGGCAAGAAGGTCGGCCCGTCGCTGTTCAACCGCCCGGACTCCAAGCTCTTCAAACAGGAGAACGTGGTCAAGGCCCACGAGTTCTTCGAGAAGTACGGCCCCAAGTCCCTGGTCCTGGCCCGCTTCGTGCCGATCGTCCGTACGTTCACGCCGATCATCGCCGGTGTCTCCGGCATGCGGTACCGCTCGTTCATCACGTTCAACATCATCGGCGGCATCCTGTGGGGCGCGGGCGTCACGCTGCTCGGCGCCTGGCTCGGCAACATCGCGTTCGTGCACAAGAACATCGAGGCGATCCTCATCCTGATCGTCCTCATCTCGGTGGTCCCGATCGCCATCGAGTTCCTGCGGGCGCGCGGCAAGTCCAAGAAGGCGGCGGCCGCGGGCGGCGCCCAGGGCACGCCCCCGGCCCAGCGCGGCAGGCACGCGAAGCGGTAGGGGTGAAGACAAGCCCGTCCGGCGTTTGAGGACTGGGGCCCCGGGGGCGAAGCGGCCCGCACAAAGGTGCGGCCGCTGTTCGCCCGCGGGGGTCAGAAACCCCTGGTCCGCTTCGCCGCACGGCGATTCGCCGCGGTGGCCGCCCCCGGCAGCTTCAGGAAGAGCCGGGAGACCTCGCTCCCCAGGTTCACGCCGATCGCGATGGCCAGGGCCGTGGCGACGGCCGTGGTGAGCGAGTTGATGCCGGTGTTCAGGTCGTTCTGCGCGAGGGCCAGCAGCCCGAAGTACGTCGCGCTACCGGGCAGCAGCGGCCCGATCGCGGCCGTCACGTACGGCAGTGAGGACGCGAACCGGTAGCGTGAGAAGAGCTGCCCGAACAGGCCCACCAGACCGGCCGCGACGGCCGTCGCCGCGACGGGCGACAGCTCAAGGGGCGTATGCGCGAGGGCGCCGAACATCACCCAGGCGATGCCGCCGTTGAGCGTCACGATCAGGACGGTGTGACGTTCCTGCTGGAGCAGGATCGCGAAGGCGAGACTCAGCGCCATCGACGCCAGGATCTGGATGACCGGGCGCGACGACGACACCCCGAACTGCGTCTCCGGCGTCAGGTTCGTCGCGTCCAGCATCACGCCGAGCGACAGCACGAGCAGCACACCGCAGACGATGCCCACGATCAGGTACATGACCTCCAGGAGGCGCGCGGCCGCGGTGATGTAGTAGCCGGTCAGCCCGTCCTGCACGCCCGCGACCAGCGCCCGCCCCGGGATCAGCGCGAAGAGCCCACCGGTGATGACCGCGGACGCCATCGTCGCCTCGGTGTGCGCGAAGCTCAGCGCGACACCCATCGCGGCGGGCGGCATCGCGGCCCCCACGAACTGGTAGAACTCCGGCAGCCCGCGCCCCGCGCAGAGCCAGGCGAGCCGGTCGCCGAGCATCGCGCCGACAGCGGCCACCACGAAGACCAGCGCACCACCGCCCACCAGGACGGACGCGGCGCCCGCGAGCAGCCCGCTGGCGGCCGTGAGGGCCCATCCCGGGTAGGGGTGACGGTTGCGCCGGATGCCCGCGAGGCGGCGGTAGGCCTCCTCCAGGGAGACCTCGGTGTCCGGGTCGCTGATGTCGTCCACCAGGTGGAAGACCGCCGCGAGCCGCGTGTAGTCGGTGCCCCGGCGGCGTACCGTGCGCGAGGCCGTGACGGGGTCCTCCACCAGCGAGGGCTGGTGGGAGATCGACAGGAGCGTGAACGTCACGTTCGGCTCGCAGCGGTCGAGGCCGTAGGAGCGGCAGACGGCGAACATCGCCGCCTCGACGTCCTCGGCGCCCTCACCGCCGGCGAGCAGCAGCTCCCCGATACGCAGCGTCAGGTCGAGCACGCGCGGCACGGCGGGCCCGCTGTCGTCCTCCTGCTTCTGCGCGGGCTCCGGAGCGGGCCGCTCGGTGACCGGCATCCGCAGCATCGTGCGCATCTGGTCCTGCCAGGGCGCTTCCTTGGTGAGCTTCACCAGGGGGATGCCCTGCGCGGGCGTGAAGGCCTGCGGGGCGTTGCGGGCGCTGTAGGTGGCCGGCGTCGTGAACGCCGACTTCTCGGTCTCCTGCGTCGCCGTGGGCGGCGGGGTCGCGAAACCGGTGGGGACGGCGAACTCAGAGGTCGTCTGTGACTCGTCCTCGGGCGCCGGCGGCTGCGAAGACACCCCGCTGGGCTGCACGAACGCGCTGCGGGCCTCGTCCGACTGAGGCTTTCGGTCCTCGGCCTCATGCTCGGCCACTGATGCCCTCACTTCTCATACGACTCGTACGCACCCTCCGTATGGCCAGTATGGGCACAGATACGCGAACGGGCCGCGCGGTCCGGAAGCCGGATCGCGCGGCCCGTTCGAGGCCGGAGGCTCAGTGGCCGCCCTGCGCCTCAGCACGCTTGTACGACTTCTCGATCTCGGCCTCGGCGTCCGCGCGGCCGACCCAGTCGGCGCCCTCGACGGACTTGCCGGGCTCCAGGTCCTTGTAGACCTCGAAGAAGTGCTGGATCTCCAGGCGGTCGAACTCCGAGACATGGTGGATGTCACGCAGGTGCTCGACGCGCGGGTCCGAGGCCGGGACGCAGAGCAGCTTGTCGTCGCCGCCCGCCTCGTCGGTCATCCGGAACATGCCGATCGCGCGGCACTTGATGAGGCATCCCGGGAAGGTCGGCTCGTCCAGGATGACCAGGGCGTCCAGCGGGTCACCGTCCTCGCCGAGGGTGTTCTCGACGAAGCCGTAGTCCGCGGGGTAGCTGGTCGAAGTGAAGAGGCGACGGTCCAGCCGGATCCGGCCGGTCTCGTGGTCCACCTCGTACTTGTTCCGCGAACCCTTCGGAATCTCGATGGTGACGTCGAACTCCACGGGTGGCTCCTCCATGATCAGCACATACTTCGGGTGATTAAGTGTCCCTCACGCAGATGTGTGATCGCGAAAGGGGCTGGTCGTCGTGCCGGAGCTCAAGCCGTGGCAGCGGCCTCGGCAGCTTTTGAGACAGCTGCCCAAGCCTTCCGCCATCAAGCTCCCCCGAGTCTCGGGGAAGCTCACGACCTGGCAGCTCACGGCGGGTGCCGCCACCCTCGGCCTGGTGATTTCGGCCGGGGCGGTGGCCGCGGCCGGCCCTTGGGACTCCTCCGGTCAGCGTACGGCCGAGCGGGACCGGGCAGTCGCCCAGGAGGCCGGGGGTGGCGCAGATCACGGCGGTGGTACGTCCGGACGGGGCCCGGAGGCCGCTCCGAGCGCCCCTTCGGTGCTCGCCGGGCTCGGCGCGCCCGCGGGGACGGCGCCCACGCCGACGGACCGCGCCCTCGCGGACGTACTCGATCCGCTCCTGAAGGACCCGTCGCTCGGCCCCGAGCGCTCCGCCGTCGTCCTCGACGCGTCCTCCGGGAAGCGGGTCTACGGCAAGGGGGCGCGGGACGGTCTGACGCCCGCGTCGACCATCAAGATCGCCACGGCGGTCGCGGCGCTGTCGGCCGCGGGCCCCGACCACCGGATCGCCACCAAGGCGGTCATCGAGCCGGACTCCAAGGACGTCGTCCTGGTCGGCGGCGGCGACCCCACGCTGACCGCCCGCAAGAGCGGCCGGTACACCGCCACCGCCGCGAGCCTGCGCACGCTGGCCGAGGACACCGCCCGCGCCCTGAAGTCCCGCGACATCGACAAGGTGACGCTCTCCTACGACGCCTCGCTGTACTCCGGGCCGCCGCAGCACCCCATCGGGCCCAACGAGAACATCACCCCCGTCAGCGCCCTGATGGCCGACGAGGGCCGCCTCGACGACTCCTCCAGCGGTCCTGCCCCGCGCTCGGGCGACCCGGCGGGCGACGCGGCGAGTAAATTCGCGGGCTTCCTGAAGAAGCACGGCATCACGACGGACGCCGCCCCCGGCCCCTCCAAGGCATCCCTGCGCGCCGAATCCCTCGCCAAGGTCGAGTCGCCGCCCCTGTCCGCGCTGGTCGAGCGGATGCTGACCCACAGCGACAACGACATCGCCGAGGCACTGGCCCGCCAGACGGCTGTCGATGCGAAGGAACCGGCCAGCTTCGACGGCGCCGACCGCGCGGTCCGAGCCCAGCTCGGCAAGCTCAAGCTCCCTCTCGGGGGTGCCAAGTTCGCCGACGGCAGCGGCCTGGACCGCACCGACCGGATCTCCGCCGCACTGCTCGCCGCACTCCTGGACCGCGCCGCGGACCCCGCCCACCCCGAACTGCGCTCCGCGGTGACGGGCCTGCCCGTGGCGGGCTTCACCGGCACGCTGGTCGACCGCTACCCCAAGGACTCCCCGGGCACCGGCGTCGTACGCGCCAAGACAGGCACCCTGACCGGGGTGAACACCCTCGCGGGCACAGTCGTCGACGCGGATGGCCGCCTCCTCCTCTTCGCTTTCATGACCACCGGCACAAAGGACCCCCAGTCGGCCCAGAAAGCCCTGGACCACATGGCCTCGACCCTCGCGAACTGCGGCTGCCGCTAGGTCCCCTAGGGGTAGCCCCGGGGCAACCTGGGGGGTCAACACCCTCCGCCGGAGGGGGTGAGCACGTACCGTTGACGCATGACGAGCATCGGTGGTGCCGAGATGGTCGACTGGAATCTCGCGGTGGCGACCGCGACCCGGCTCGTGCGGCCGGGGCCGGAGGTGAGCCGGGACGAGGCGCGGGCCATCGTCGCCGAGCTGCGCCGGCATGCCAAGTCGTCGGAGGAGCACGTCCGTTCCTTCACGGGCATGGGCACGGACGACACCCACGACACCCCCGTCCTGGTCGTGGACAGAGCGGGCTGGATCAGGGCGAACGTCGCGGGTTTCCGGCAGATCCTCAAGCCCCTCCTGGATAAGATGCAGGACAAGCGCGGCGGCGGCCCCGGCGGAGCCGTCCTCGGCGCGGTCGGCGGCAAGGTGACGGGCGTCGAGCTGGGCATGCTCCTGTCGTTCCTGGCCTCCCGCGTCCTCGGCCAGTACGAGACCTTCGCCCCGGCCACCCGCGACCTGCCCGCAGGGGAGAACGGCGGCGGCAGGCTCCTTCTGGTCGCCCCGAACATCGTGCACGTCGAGCGCGAACTGGACGTGGACCCCCACGACTTCCGGCTCTGGGTCTGCCTCCACGAGGAGACGCACCGCACCCAGTTCACCGCCGTGCCCTGGCTGCGCGACCACCTCGAAGGCGAGATCCAGTCGTTCCTCGGCGAGACCGAGGTCGACCCCATGACGGTCCTGGAGCGCGTCAGGGAGGCCGCCCAGTCGTTCGTGGGCGGCCGCCCCGAAGCCGAGGAGGAAGACGCCGGACGCTCCATCGTCGAGCTGGTGCAGACCCCCGCCCAGCGCGAGATCCTCGCCCGTCTCACGGCCGTCATGTCCCTCCTGGAGGGCCACGCGGACTTCGTCATGGACGGCGTCGGCCCCGACGTCGTGCCCTCCGTCGCCGAGATCCGGGAGAAGTTCAAGGAGCGCAGGGCCCGCGGCGTCGGCCGCCTCGACCAGGCGCTGCGCAAGCTCCTCGGCCTCGACGCGAAATTGCGCCAATATCGGGACGGCGAGCGCTTCGTACGGGCGGTCGTGGAGGAGGTCGGGATGGACGGCTTCAACCGCGTGTGGACTTCGCCGAACACGCTGCCCACCAAGGCGGAGATCGCCAAACCGGCGGACTGGGTCGCGAGGGTGCACCGTAAGGGAGACTGAGGGACCGGATGCGGCCGATGGCAGGAGAACGCCCCCGCAATCACCCGTCCGAGGGACCGTGGGCGATGGGTAGGCGTGCAATGCTCGGGGAACGGCTCGGCTCTGTCACCATCGACACACTCTGAGTGACCGAATGCTCGGGATTCCGAGGTCTGGGTGACCAGACCCGGTCTCCGGAGTGGGTCCTGAGTGATTGGTCCGAGGCTCACCCCCCCGAACTTCATGAAGGGAACCGGACATGGGTCCCCATCCTGCGGTCGCGGCGATACGCCTGGCGGTCCGCCGCGTACTCCACGACGTACTGACCGACGTACAGCGCAGCTCCGACAACGACCCCCCGTACCCCCCACACCCACACGAGCAGGCCCCGCGGCCGCTCGTGCTCGTCGCCTGCTCCGGCGGCGCCGACTCCATGGCGCTCGCCTCCGCCCTCGCCTTCGAAGCGCCCAAGCTCGGCATCCGCGCCGGCGGCGTCACCGTCGACCACGGACTGCAGTCCGGCTCCGACCTGCGCGCCGCCGAAGTGGTCGTGCGCCTCACCGCCCTCGGCCTCGAACCGGTCGAGTCCGTCGCCGTGCGCGTGGGCCGCGACGGAGGCCCCGAGGCCGCCGCCCGCGACGCCCGCTACGCCGCCCTGGACGCCGCCGCCGAGCGGCATTCGGCGGCCGCGGTCCTGCTCGGTCACACGCGCGACGACCAGGCGGAGACGGTCCTGCTCGGCCTCGCCCGCGGCTCCGGGATCCGCTCCCTGTCCGGAATGGCCGCGACCTCGGGGGTCGCGGGCCGTTACCGCCGCCCCTTCCTGCACGTCGACCGCCAGACCGCCCGCAAGGCGTGCATGGTCCAGTCGCTGCCCGTCTGGGACGACCCGCACAACGCCGACCCGGCGTACACGCGGTCCCGGCTGCGCCACGAAGGCCTGCCCGCCCTGGAGAAAGCGCTCGGCAAGGGCGTCGTCGAAGCGCTCGCCCGTACGGCCAGGCTCTCCCGCGACGACGCCGACGCCCTCGACACATGGGCCGCCCAGGCCGAGGCGTCCGTACGCGACGCGGCGGGCCTCCTGGAGTGCGCCAAGCTCTACGCCCTGCCGCCCGCCGTGCGGCGCCGCATCGTGCGCAGGGCCGCCATCGAGGCCGGGGCGCCCGCCGGTTCCCTCTTCGCCCGGCACATCGAAGAGGTCGACCGTCTGATCACCGGCTGGCGTGGTCAGGGGGCGATCAATCTCCCGGGCAGAGTCGTGGCTCAGCGCCAGGGTGGCAGACTGGTGATCCGGCAAGGCTGACAGGAGGCCCGTGCTCATCGCGGGCCGGTCGGCCGGTGGGACGACCGAAAGTGATGCGGGTGGACGCGAAAGACATGGGCACCGACCTCAAGTCGGTGCTCATCACCAAGGAAGAGATCGACGCGAAGCTGGCCGAGCTGGCCGCGAAGGTCGACGCGGAGTACGCGGGCAAGGACCTGCTGATCGTCGGTGTCCTCAAGGGCGCCGTGATGGTCATGGCGGACCTGGCGCGTGCGCTGTCCACCCCCGTCACGATGGACTGGATGGCGGTGTCGTCGTACGGCGCGGGCACCCAGTCGTCCGGCGTCGTGCGGATCCTCAAGGACCTGGACACCGACATCAAGGGCAAGCACGTCCTGATCGTCGAGGACATCATCGACTCCGGTCTGACGCTGTCCTGGCTGCTGTCCAACCTCGGCTCGCGCGAGCCCGCCTCCCTGGAGGTGTGCACGCTGCTGCGCAAGCCCGAGGCGGCGAAGGTCGCCATCGACGTGAAGTGGATCGGTTTCGACATCCCCAACGAGTTCGTCGTGGGCTACGGCCTGGACTTCGCGGAGAAGTACCGCAACCTCCCCTTCGTCGGCACGCTGGCTCCGCACGTCTACGGCGGCTGACGCCAGGGACTGAGTGCGGCGGCGGGGAACCCTCACCCGTTTCCCGCCGTTGGACCATGCGAAGGCGGGTTTGCCAGCCGTCCCGTGCGGCTTCGGGTCACAATGCTGGGGTACCGTCCGAAGAACAGTCTTTATCAAACTCACTATGGCAGGAGGGACGGGGCGTCATCGCTCCGTATGGATGGACGTGAAGCGATACTTCCGTGGGCCAGTCATGTGGATCGTGCTGGCCGTCCTTGCCGTGGTCGTGTTGATGCAGGTCGTCGGCTCGTCCGGTGGCTACAAGACGGTTGACACCGGTCAGGTCGTTCAGGCGATCAACGACAACAAGGTCGAGTCGGCCAAGCTCACCACCGGTGACGAGCAGATCATCAAGGTCGAGCTCAAGGACGGCCAGAAGGTCAAGGACAGCAGCAAGATCCAGGCGAGCTACATCGGCGACCAGGGCGTCGACCTCGCCAAGTCTCTGCAGGCCAAGTACGAGGACAAGCAGATCAAGGACGGTTACACCGTCTCCCCGTCGAAGCAGAACCCCTTCGTCGGCATCCTGCTCTCCCTCCTCCCCTTCGTCCTCATCGTCGTCGTCTTCCTGTTCCTGATGAATCAGATGCAGGGCGGCGGCTCCCGGGTCATGAACTTCGGGAAGTCCAAGGCCAAGCTGATCACCAAGGACACCCCGAAGACGACCTTCTCCGATGTGGCGGGTTCGGACGAAGCCGTCGAGGAGCTCCACGAGATCAAGGAGTTCCTCCAGGAGCCGGCGAAGTTCCAGGCCGTCGGCGCCAAGATCCCCAAGGGCGTGCTCCTCTACGGCCCGCCCGGTACGGGCAAGACGCTCCTCGCGCGCGCCGTCGCCGGTGAGGCCGGGGTTCCGTTCTACTCGATCTCGGGTTCCGACTTCGTTGAGATGTTCGTCGGTGTCGGTGCCTCCCGTGTGCGCGACCTCTTCGAGCAGGCCAAGGCGAACGCCCCGGCGATCGTCTTCGTCGACGAGATCGACGCCGTCGGCCGTCACCGCGGCGCCGGCCTCGGCGGTGGCCACGACGAGCGCGAGCAGACGCTGAACCAGCTGCTCGTCGAGATGGACGGCTTCGACGTGAAGGGCGGCGTCATCCTGATCGCCGCCACGAACCGGCCCGACATCCTCGACCCGGCGCTGCTGCGCCCCGGCCGCTTCGACCGGCAGATCGCCGTCGACCGCCCGGACATGCAGGGCCGTCTGGAGATCCTCAAGGTCCACCAGAAGGGCAAGCCGGTCGCCCCGGACGTCGACCTCGGCGCGGTGGCCCGTCGCACGCCCGGCTTCACGGGCGCCGACCTGTCGAACGTGCTGAACGAAGCGGCGCTCCTGACGGCGCGCGGCGACAAGAAGCTGATCGACAACCACGCCCTGGACGAGGCGATCGACCGCGTGGTGGCGGGTCCGCAGAAGCGGACCCGGATCATGTCCGACAAGGAAAAGAAGATCACCGCGTACCACGAGGGCGGACACGCCCTGGTCGCGGCGGCCTCCCCGAACTCGGACCCGGTCCACAAGATCACCATCCTGTCCCGCGGCCGGGCCCTGGGTTACACCATGGTCCTGCCCGAAGAGGACAAGTACTCCACCACGCGCAATGAGATGCTCGACCAGCTCGCGTACATGCTGGGCGGGCGCGCGGCCGAGGAGCTCGTCTTCCACGACCCGACGACGGGCGCGGCGAACGACATCGAGAAGGCCACGGCCACCGCACGCGCGATGGTCACGCAGTACGGCATGACCGAGCGTCTCGGCGCGATCAAGTTCGGCGGGGACAACACCGAGCCGTTCCTCGGGCGCGAGATGGGCCACCAGCGGGACTACTCGGAAGAGGTCGCCGCGCTGGTCGACGAAGAGGTCAAGAAGCTCATCGAGACCGCGCACAACGAAGCGTGGGAGATCCTCGTCGAGAACCGCGACATCCTCGACAACCTGGTTCTCCAGCTTCTGGAGAAGGAGACCCTCAACAAGGAGCAGATCGCCGAGGTCTTCGCCGGGATCGTGAAGCGTCCGGCCCGACCGGCGTGGACCGGCTCCTCGCGGCGTACGCCCTCGACCCGCCCGCCGGTGCTCTCCCCCAAGGAGCTGTCGCTGACGAACGGTGCGAACGGCGCCAGCCCGGCGGTGACGTCGGGCAGCACGAGCACGGAGAAGTCCCTTGAGGTGGCCCCGGAGGACCGCCCCGAGAGCTGACCCGCGCGCCTCAGCAGGCCCGGAATGAATGCCGCGCCCCCCAGGTTTTAGCCTGGGGGGCGCGGCATCTTCGTAGGCCCGCGTGGCACGCACAGGAACGAGGCACAACATGACCGACCCGGTGACGCTGGACGGCGAGCACTCGATCGGCGAGTTCGACGAGAAGCGGGCCGAGAACGCCGTGCGCGAGCTCCTGATCGCCGTGGGCGAGGACCCCGACCGCGAGGGGCTCCTGGAGACCCCGGCGCGAGTGGCGCGGGCGTACCGGGAGATATTCTCCGGGCTGCGGCAGAGGGCGGAGGACGTGCTGACGACGACGTTCGACCTGGGGCACGACGAGATGATCCTGGTGAAGGACATCGAGGTCATGAGCTCGTGTGAACACCACTTGGTCCCCTTCGTCGGCGTCGCCCACGTCGGGTACATCCCGTCCACGGACGGCAAGATCACCGGCCTGTCGAAGCTGGCGCGGCTCGTGGACGTGTACGCGCGCCGGCCGCAGGTCCAGGAGCGGCTGACCACGCAGATCGCGGAGTCCCTGATGGAGATACTGGAGCCGCGCGGTGTGATCGTGGTCGTCGAGTGCGAGCACATGTGCATGACGATGCGCGGGGTGCGCAAGCCCGGCGCCAAGACGATCACCTCCGCGGTCCGCGGGCAGCTGCGCGATCCCGCGACGCGCAACGAGGCGATGAGCCTGATCATGGCCCGCTGACTCGCTCGGCGCCGCCCCGGGGCCCCGCTCGGGCGGTCCCGGCGCCGCGCCGCTAGGCCGCCGAGGCCGCCGGGCCGTCCTCGTCGTCGTCCTCGGGGAGCTTGCAGACCCGCTCCAGGAACAGGGCCGCCGCTATCACGGCGATCCCCATCAGGACCGAGAGGCCGGCGTAGACCGCCTGGTCGCGGCGGGGCGGGACGTCGAGGAACTCCAGCAGGAACGCGCCCGTGCCGCCGTACATCCCCGCGACGAGCGCCACGACCAGGGCGCTGGCCTGGCCGAAGACGACGGCGCGGGCGGCCATCATCGGCTCGACGCCCTTCGCGCCGGGGCGGCGCTCACGCTGGGCCCGCAGGCGCGCGCGCAGCGAGAGCGCCGTCGACAGGAGCACCACGGCGATCACCGCGAGCACGATGGGCGCGGCCAGCGGGACCCGGGGCAGCGTGCCGACGGAGTCCCACAGCCGGGCGCCCGACCAGGACAGCACTCCGGCCACGACGAAGAGGCCGGCCAGTGTCCTGATGCGCAGTTGCTTCACGGTGACCTTCACAGCCTTCGTCGTCGTGCGTACCGGATCTTGTAGACCCTAACGACTACTCGGGCAGCCGGAGTTCCAGGTCGGCGCGTGCCGCGACGCCGTCGTCGGTGATGTCGGCGAGCAGCTTGGCCACGGGGCCGTGGCCGGCCAGCTGGGCCTCGGGCTCGACGTCGTGCCAGGGGGCGAGGACGAAGGCGCGTTCGTGCGCGCGCGGGTGGGGCAGCGTGAGCGCCGGGTCGTCGGAGACCACGTCGGCGTACGTCACGATGTCCACGTCGATCGTGCGCGGGCCCCACCGCTCGTCGCGGACGCGGTGGAAGGCCTCCTCGACGGCGTGGGCGCGCTCCAGGAGCGAGGAGGGCGGCAGGGTCGTCTTCACCACGACGACGGCGTTGAAGTACGAGGGCTGGGTGCCGGGGTCGACGCCCCACGGCTCCGTCTCGTACACCGGGGAGACCGCCTTGACCCGGAGGCCGGGAGTGTCCTCCAGGGCGTCGATGGCGCCCTGGAGGGTCTCCAGGCGGTTGCCGAGGTTGCTGCCGAGGGAGATCACGGCACGCTTGGGGTTGGACAGAGTGGTGTCCGCGGCGTCCACCTGCTCGACCACGGAGGTGGGCACCGGCTGGACGGTCGGGTCGCTCTGACCCGCTTTGAAGGGCGCAGTCATACTCGGCTCCGGGTGATGGTGACGGTCACATCGTCGAAGGGCACGGTGATCGGGGCGTCCGGCTTGTGCACGCACACCTCGACCTCCAGGACTCCTTCGTGCTTCAGACACGTCTGGGCGATGCGCTCGGCGAGGGTCTCGATGAGATCGACCGGCTCGCCCTCCACGGCGGCCACGACCTCTTCGGCCACGATGCCGTAGTGCACGGTCTTCGCCAGGTCGTCGTCGGCCGCGGCCGCTCGCGTGTCCAGGCCGAGAACCAGGTCCACGATGAAGGTCTGGCCCTCTTCGCGTTCCCGCGGATAGACACCGTGGTGCCCGCGAGCCTTGAGGCCGCGCAGCGCGACACGATCCACGCGAATCACTCCTGCAATCGTCGGTATCGGCAGGCCTGCGCCGAGTGCGGTCGGCACACCAGCCTCGATCGAATCTACCTGCGAGCACTGACAGTGCTCGCCCGCGGGGCCCGTGGGACCGGCCACACGCTTGCCCCTACCCACTAGGAAGGGGTCTCGTCGCTCTCGTCGTCGTCGGTTTCGGCCAGGACGGGCGACGCGTGGTGCGACCACAGTTTCCAGCCGTCGGGTGTGCGGCGGAACACATTGGTGGCCACCACGAGCTGGCCCACGAGCGGGCCGAGCTCGCCGCCGCCCTCCGGGGGAGGGCCGCCGCTGAGGATGTTCTCGGTGCACGTCACCAGGGCGGTGTCACCGGCCACGCCGACCTTCAGGTCGGTCAGGAAGAACTGGATGTACTCGGTGTTCGCCATGATCAGCGCGTACGACCTGAGGACCTCGCCGCGACCGGTGAGGACCGGCCAGCCGGGGTGGACGCAGGAGACCGCGTTCCCGTCGTCGGTGCTCTCGCCGGCGCTGCCGTCGGCACTGTCGTCGTCCGTGGCGGTATCGGCCGCGGAGTCCAGCCACAGCTCGGAGACCTGGTCGAAGTCGCCGCGCTCCAGTGCTTCGTAGAAGGCGGTGTTGGCGAGCTCGACCTGCTCGACGTCGGTACGGGCGGCCCCGGTCACCGTCGGCCGTCCGCGGCGTCCGTCACGGCCTGGGCGACGCGCACGGCGTCCGCGGTGGCCCGCACCTCGTGCACGCGGACCGCCCAGGCGCCCTGGTGGGCGGCGATGGCCGAGACGGCGGCGGTGGCGGCGTCACGCTCGCGGGCCGGCGGCGGGGCGCCCTCGGGGCCCGCGAGGACCCGGCCGAGGAACCGCTTGCGGGAGGCGGCGACCAGGACAGGGTGGCCCAGCTCGCGCAGCCGGTCCAGGCGGGCCAGGAGCGCGAGGTCGTGCTGGGCCTCCTTGGAGAAGCCGAGGCCGGGGTCGACGACGATGCGCTCGGGGGCGATGCCGCCCTCGATGGCGGCCCGCACGCGCGCGTGGAGCTCGGCGACGACTTCGGAGACCACGTCCTCGTACACGGGCTTGGCGTGGATGTCGGTGAGGAAGCCCCGCCAGTGCATGACGACGAAGGGGGCACCGGCGGCGGCGACCGCGGGGACCATGCGCGGGTCGGCGAGGCCGCCGCTGACGTCGTTGACGAGGACGGCGCCCGCGGCGAGCGCCTGCTCGGCGACGGTGGCGCGCATGGTGTCCACGGAGACCGTGACGCCCTCGGAGGTCAGGCCGCGCACCACGGGGACGACGCGCTTGAGCTCCTCGTCCTCGTCCACGCGCGTGGCGCCCGGGCGGGTGGACTCGCCGCCGACGTCGACCAGGTCGGCGCCCTGGGCGACGAGGTCGACGCCGTGCTTGACGGCGGCCGTGGTGTCGAACCAGCGGCCGCCGTCGGAGAAGGAGTCGGGCGTCACGTTCACGACGCCCATGACCGCACAGCGGTCCCACTCCGGCAGCCCCTGGACCGATCCGCGCCCGCGCAACGTACTCATGCCTCCAGCGTAGGCCCGTGGGCCACGCGATTACGCCGCCTGGACCTCGCGCTCGGCGGCCCGGTGCGGGCAGGGGCGGCGCTGCGGGGTGCCCCTGCGCAGGAAGCGGGGCAGCGCGAGGGTCACGAAGCCCTCGGCCTGCATGGCGGCGAAGCCGATGCGGGGCAGGTCCTTGCTGGAGCGGTAGACGACGAAGCGGGGCTCCCAGCGGGGGCGGAACTTCGCGTTGAACTTGTACAGGGACTCGATCTGGAACCAGCGGGAGAGGAAGACGAGCAGGCCCCGCCAGGCGCGCAGGACCGGGCCCGCGCCGATCTTCTCGCCGCGCGCGAGGGCCGCGCGGAACATGGCGAAGTTGAGGGACACGCGCGCGATGCCGAGCTTCGGGGCGGCCTGGAGGGCGGCCACGATGAGCAGTTCGTTCATGCCGGGGTCGGCCGAGCGGTCGCGGCGCATGAGGTCCAGGGAGACGCCGTCCTTGCCCCACGGGACGAAGTGGAGGACGGCCTTCAGGTCGCCGTAGGGGCCCGGCTCCTCGTCCGCCTTGTGGGCGGTGGCGATCAGGCAGTCGCCGTCGTTCGGGTCGCCGATGCGGCCGAGCGCCATGGAGAAGCCGCGTTCGGTGTCGGTGCCGCGCCAGTCGTCGGCGGCGCGCTGGATCTTGGCGAGCTCCTGCTCGCCGAGGTCACGGATGCGCCGTACGCGCGTCTCGTAGCCATTGCGCTCGATCCGCTTGACCATCTGACGTACGTTGCGCATCGCACGCCCGGACAGGGAGAAATCCGCGACGTCCACCACCGCCTCGTCACCCAGTTCGAGGGCGTCGAGTCCGGTCTCGCGGGTCCAGACCTCGCCGCCCGTCTCGGAGCAGCCCATGACGGCGGGCGTCCAGGAGTGGGCCTTCGCCTCGTCCATGAAGCGCTCGATGGCGCCGGGCCAGGCCTCGACGTCGCCGATCGGGTCGCCGCTGGCGAGCATCACTCCGGAGACGACGCGGTAGGTGACGGCGGCCTTGCCGCTGGGGGAGAAGACGACGGCCTTGTCGCGGCGGAGCGCGAAGTGGCCGAGCGAGTCGCGGGCGCCGTGCTTGTCGAGCAGGGCGCGCAGCTTCGTCTCGTCGTCCTCGGTGAGGCGCGCGGCCGGGTGCTCCGGGCGGAAGGCGAGGTAGATGGTGGTGAGGGCGGTGAGCATGCCGAGGGCGCCGAGGGAGAAGCCGACGGTCCAGGACGTGCTGCCGTAGTAGCCGACCGGGCCTTCGAAGCCGAAGAGTCCGTAGAGGACGTGCTCCAGGCGCTCCGTGATGCTGGGGTCCCCGATGACCTTGCCGGGGTGCACGCTGACGATCACCAGGCCCAGCAGAATCGATCCGGCACCCAGCAGGACGAAGTTGGCCAGGGCGCGCCAGCGGCTGCGCGGGTCGGGCAGGGCCGTGAACTCGTTGCGATGCCGCAGTAGCAGCGCGAGCAGCGCCAGCGAGATCAGGATGCCGATCACGGAGTGGCGGTATGTGAACTGCGCCACAGCACCCGCGGGAAGCAGCACCACGGCGGCCCGCCAGGCCCGCCGCTTGTGGCGCCGCAGACCGTGCGCGAGCAGGAGCAGCAGAATGCCGGAGCTGAGCGCCAGCGCGGCGGCGAAGGGCCCGAGCGCGCCGGGGAGGACCTCGGCGATGGCGTGCATGCGGCTGTGCCGGAAGCGGGGGAAGACACCCGCCGCGACGTTCAGCAGACCTACGAGCATGCAGGCTCTGGCGACGAGGGTCGGCACGGCCTCGGGGCGCGGGCCGCGCAGTATCCGGTGGAAGCGGCCGTCGCGGTGGCGGTCGTCACCGCCCGGAACCCCACCCGACATTTCCCCATCTATCCTGACAGACATCGCATCCCGTAGTTCTGCGAGAGAGCTTGAATCCGGTACCAAAACGGCATCCGGCACTATTGCGCCCTCTAGGACGGTCCTTCAGGGAAACGGGTTCATTCCCGACCGGAAACCGCTGAAAAGCTGGGGCAAGGCCTTCGGCACGTGCCGGCAGGGCCTCGGCCCGGTCCGGTCGCGCCGCACAGGCCCGGGACAATGGTAGTAGACGCCGAGGCAGACCCGGCGCATCGGTAAGAGACGCCACGGCGAACCCGGGGCAGCAACGGCAGTAGAAAGCGCAGGCAGGAACACCCCATGGGTCTCACGAGCAACAAGGTCCTCGCCCTTGCGGTCTTGCTGGCCGTACTGCTCTTCTTCGGCACCATCTGGCTCTGGCCACGGCTCGCCCGCCGGACCTGGAAGGCCGTCACGGGCCGCGTCGGGCTGCTGCTCGCCACCCAGGTCGCGGTCTTCGCGGCGGTGGGCCTCGCGGCCAACCAGGCCTTCGGCTTCTACGCCACGTGGGCCGACCTCTTCGGCCAGGAGACGAGTCCGGGGATCGTGGTGGACCACGATCCGGCCAAAGGAGGATCAGGGCCCGTAAAGGTCGTCGACACCAAGACCGTGAACGTGCCCGGTGGCGGCCGGCCCGCCATCGGAGGCCAGATCCAGAAGATCGAGGTCGGCGGCAGGAAGTCGAGGATAGGCAGTCCCGCCTACGTCTACCTGCCGCCCGAGTACTTCCAGCCGCTGTACAAGAACCGCACGTTCCCCGCGGCCGTGGTCCTCACCGGCTACCCGGGCACCGCGGAGGCGCTCATCAAAGGGCTGCACTACCCGCAGACCGCCCACAAGCTGGCCGGCGAAGGCAAGATGCAGCCGATGATCCTGGTCATGATGCGGCCGACCGTGGCGCCGCCGCGTGACACGGAGTGCGTGGACATCCCCGATGGCCCGCAGACCGAGACGTTCTTCGCCAAGGACCTGCCCGGCGCGCTGTCGCAGCACTACAGGGTGGGCACCAAGGCGCAGAACTGGGGCGTCATCGGCGACTCCACGGGCGGCTACTGCGCCCTGAAGCTCGCCATGCACCACCCCGGCAAGTACGGCGCGGCCGCGGGCCTTTCGGCGTACTACAAGGCGCCCATCGACGTCACCACCGGTGACCTGTTCCACGGCGACAAGGAGCTGGAGCGCCAAGCCGACCTGATGTGGTACCTCGACCACATGCCGGCGCCCAAGACGTCCCTCCTGGTGACCAGCAGCAAGAAGGGCGAGGACAACTACCAGGACACCCTGAAGTTCATCGACAAGGTGAAGGCGCCCACGCGCGTGTCGTCGATCACGCTCGAAAGCGGCGGGCACAACTTCAACACGTGGCGCAGGGAGATCCCCGCCACTCTGCAGTGGATGAGCGGGCGACTGAACGCCAACTGACGCCCCCGGCACCGCCGATGGTGGCGGCTCAGCCGATGCTTGTCGCCGCGACCGTCTCCAGCTCGACCTCCGCGCGCGCGATGTCCCGCGCGTCCGCCGCCGTCGAGCGGCGCAGCGCCTCGTGCAGCCGGGCCGGTGTGAGCACGCCCAGGAAGCGGCCCTCGCTGTCCTTGTCGATGACCGCGATCCAGCCCGCGTCGTGCTGGAGCATCGTCGCGAACGCCTGCTTCAGGCTCGCGCCCACGGGCAGCCAGGCCTCCATGCGGCGGGCGTGTTCGCGGACCGTGCCGCCGCCCACGCGCGCGTGCTCGGCGGAGAGCCAGCCGTGCAGGTTGTTGTCGCCGTCCAGGACGACGGCCCAGCGGGCGTCGAGTTCCCTGGGCAGCGTGTCGTCGAGATGCACCACGGGCGGCTGCTCCAGGTCGCCCTCCTCGATCGGTGTCACCGAGAGCCGCTTCAGGCCGCGGTCCGCGCCGACGAAGTCGGCCACGTACGCGTTCGCGGGGGCGCCGAGGACCGTCGAAGGAGTGTCGAACTGCTCGATGCGGCCCTCGCCGTAGACGGCGATGCGGTCGCCGAGGCGGACCGCCTCCTCGATGTCGTGCGTGACGAAGAGCACGGTCTTGCGCACGGACTGCTGGAGGCGCAGGAACTCGTTCTGGAGGTGCTCGCGCACCACGGGGTCGACCGCGCCGAACGGCTCGTCCATCAAGAGCACCGGCGGATCGGCCGCCAGGGCGCGGGCCACGCCGACGCGCTGACGCTGGCCGCCGGAGAGCTGCTCGGGGTAGCGGCCACCGAAGACGGCGGGGTCGAGGCCGACCAGGTCGAGGAGTTCGGCGGCGCGCTCGCGGGCCTTGCCGCGCTTGACGCCGAGGAGGTGCGGGACGGTCGCTGTGTTCTCCAGGACCGTCTTGTGCGGGAAGAGGCCGACCTGCTGGATGACATAGCCGATGCGGCGCCTCAACCGCACGGGATCGAGGGCGGATATGTCGTCGCCGTCGACGAATATCCGGCCCTCGCTCGGCTCGATGAGCCGGTTCACCATCTTCATCGTGGTCGTCTTGCCGCAGCCAGACGGGCCGACGAGCGTGACCAGTTCGCCCTCGGCGACCTCGAAGGACAGATCGTCGACGGCCGTGGTGCCGTCCGCGTATCGCTTGGTGACGTGCTCGAACCGGATCATGTTTCCCCATTGTGGCGGGCGGCGGCGGGCTGTGCGTGACGGCCGTGTTGCGGCCGTACAACGACTCTCGGCGATTGTCAGTGCCGCGCGTTAGGGTCGCCAGACACGGGGGGACGTGTGTGCGGCATACGTCCGGGGATTCGGGGGAGGTGCGAGCGCGTGGCCGAGCGGAACTGTCTGGTGACGAACGACTGGATCTGCGGGGAATATCTCCGCACCCGCAGCCAGGAGTTGACCGACGCCACCCTTCAGCACATCGGGATCACACTCGTCTCGGTGGCGATCGGCCTCGCCGTGTCCCTGCCGCTGGCGCTCCTCGCGCGGCGGTGGCGCTTCCTCTCGGGGCCGATCCTCGGGGTGACGACCGTGCTGTACTCGGTCCCCTCGCTCGCCATGTTCTCGCTGCTCCTGCCGTTCTTCGGACTCTCGGTCTCGCTGGTCGTCACGGGCCTGGTGCTGTACTCCCTCACGGTCCTCGTGCGGAACATCCTGGCCGGGCTCCAGGCCGTCCCCGAAGAGGCGCGGGACGCCGCCAAGGGGATGGGGTACGGCCCGCTGAGGCTGCTGTGGGAGGTGGAACTGCCGCTCGCGCTGCCCGCGTTGCTGGCCGGTGTCCGCATCACCACGGTCTCCACGGTCGCGCTCACGACGGTCGGCGCCATCGTGGACCACGGCGGCCTCGGCACACTGATCCTCGACGGCCTCGACACGACCTTCAAGGCCCAGGTGCTCACGGCGTCCCTGCTCTGCGTGGTCCTCGCCGTCGTCGCCGACCTGCTGCTGCTCGGCCTCCAGCGGTGGCTGACGCCCTGGACGAGGGCCCACCGAATACGGACGAGCCGCGCCGCGCGCAATGCGCCCGTGGCCAAGGTGGCGGAACCTGCATGAACGCGATCACCGGTGCGTACGACTGGCTGACCACGGGAGCCAACTGGCAGGGCGAGAAGGGGGTGTGGCACCGTCTCGCCGAGCATCTGTACTTCAGCGGGGTCTGCCTCGCCGTGGCCTGCCTGATCGCGCTGCCCCTCGCGCTCTGGCTCGGCCACATCGGCAAGGGCGGCGCGCTCGCGGTCAACATCTCCAACGTCGGGCGCGCGGTTCCCACGCTGGCTCTGCTGATCCTGCTCACGCTCACCCCGCTGGGTGAGCACGGCGACGCCCCGACGCTGATCGCGCTGGTCCTCTTCGCCGTGCCGCCGCTGCTGACCAACGCCTATCTCGGGATGCGCGAGGTCGACCGGGCGGTGGTGGAGGCCGCGCGCGGGATGGGCATGAGCGGTGGCCAGCTGTTCGTACGGGTCGAGCTGCCGCTCGCGTATCCGCTGGTCATGACCGGTGTCCGGTCCGCCGGGGTGCAGGTCGTCGCGACGGCCACGCTCGCCGCGATGGCGGGCGAGGGCGGGCTCGGCCGGATCATCACCGCCGGGTTCAATCTGCAGAACACACCGCAAGTGGTCGCGGGCGCCTTCCTGGTGGCGCTGCTCGCGCTCCTTGTGGAGGGGGTCCTGGTGGTGGCGGGGCGCGTCTTCGATCCGATGCGGCGGTCGGGCGGCGCGGTCCGATGAGCCCTGTCCTCTTTCCTTTCCCTTTCGAAATGGTGGTTCACCGATGAAGAGCACAACGCGTCGCGCGCGACGGATGGCAGGGGCGGCCGCGGCCGTCGTGGCGCTGACCGCGGGGCTCGCCGCGTGCGGCGGGGACAGCCTGGAGGACAAGGACAAGGGGTCGGACAAGGCGGGCGGTGACAAGAAGGGCTCGCTCGTGGTGGGTTCCGCGCGGTTCACCGAGCAGAAGGTCCTCGCCGAGCTCTACGTGGGCGTTCTCGAGGAAGCCGGATATGACGCGCAGGTCAAGACCGTGCAGAACCGCGAGATCTACAAGCCCGAACTGAAGAAGGGTTCGATCGACATCGCGCCCGAATACGCCGCGACGCTCGCGGAATTCCTCAACCTGGAGAAGAACGGCCCGAAGGCCGAAGCCGTCGCCTCCAGTGATCTCGACGCCACGGTGAGCGCCCTGGAGAAGCTCGCGAAGCCGCAGGGCCTGAAGGCGCTTCCGGCGGGCGAGGCCGTCGACCAGAACGCGTTCGCGGTCTCCAAGGAATACGCCGAGAAGCACAAGCTGAAGACGCTCTCGGATCTCGGCCGGTCGGGCGAGAAGGTCAGGATCGCGGCGGGCGACGAATGCGAGACCCGCCCGTTCTGCGCGCCGGGACTGAAGAAGAAGTACGGCATCGACGTCGCCGGAATCGACCCGAAGGGCGTCGGCAACACGCAGTCCAAGCAGGCCGTCAAGAACGGCACGGATCAGATGCTGCTGACCACGACGACCGACGCGACACTGAAGAACTACGACCTCGTGATCCTCGAGGACGACAAGAAGCTGCAGAACGCGGACAACATCCTCCCTGTGGTCAACGCCGAGGAAGCGGGCGACAAGGAGATAGCCGCCGCGCTCGCGAAGCTGACCAAGACGCTCACGACGGAAGACCTCATCGAACTCAACCGGAAGGTCGACGAGGAGCGTCAGAAGGAGGCCGATGTCGCGAAGGAGTATCTGGAGTCCAAGGGCCTGATCGGAAGTTGATCAAGAAGCCGTCAGGCGTTTCGTAGGCAGAAGCGGAAGTTGACCGCTGAAGCAAAGCGGAGGGTGAGGGGGGAAGTTGTGGCGAGTTACGGTCGGGCACCTGCTTTTTGGCGGGGCGAGCACCAGACTTCGCCTACGCGCGGTAAGTTTCTGGCCATGCCACGTGGACGTCACCGCCATTCCCCACCCCTGCACAGGCTGCTTCCTCCCTCGACGGTCGCAGGCGTCTCCGTTCTCTGCGCCGGCGGCGCCTGGATGTTCGCGGAACCGGTCCTGCTCCGCGGGCTCGTCGCGGCCGCGGCCGCCGCTGCCGTCGTAGGCTCGGTCGTCATGCGCCGCTGGGACACGGCGGCCGGCAGACGCGTCGCCGAACTCACGCGCGCCCGAGCGAGCGACGAGTGGCGCTACGAGGAGCGGATAGCGGAGGCCGAGTCCGACCTCGAGGAGTCCCGCGAACTGCGGGGCAAGCTGGAGACCAAGCTGCGCGCCAAGCGCGCCGAGCTGGCCGCGCTGCGCAACGAACACGCGGCGCTGCTGCGGCGGTACGCCACCGCGGAGACCGAGCGGGCCAGCGCCCTTGAGGGGCGGCGGCTGCTCGCCATCGAGACGGCTTCGTCGGTGCGGGAGCTGTCGGCGTCCGGTGAGGGGGCTGACGCGGGGTCTGGCGCGGCGGCGTCCGGCTCGGGGGCCTCGGATCTGGTGCCTGCGGTGCGGGCGGGGGCGCCGGTGCCGACGGCGGCGTCGGTACCGGCGGCGCGCACGGAGGGCGCGGCTGCGGGTTCTGGCTCTGCTCCGGGTTCTGCTCCGAGCCCTGCTTCGGATCCCGCTCCGAGCCCTGCTTCTGGACCTGCTTCGGATCCCGCTCCGGGGTCTGCTTCTGGTCCTGCTTCGGGTTCCGCCAAGCCGTCCGCGCAGTCCACGCGGCCGGGCGCGAGCCCGACGCCGTCGCTCTACCTGCGGGCCAACGCGGCGCTCGACCGCCTGGCTCCGGAGGCGGCGCCCACGGCGCGGCCCGAGGCGGAGGACGAGTCGCGGGGGAAGTCCGGGGCGGCCGACGGATTCGGCGGGCACGAGCGCGCGGTCGCCGTCGCGCCGCCCGTACAGGCGCGCCGCGTGGCGCCCCAGGGCGACTTCGACTTCTTCGGTACGAAGAGTGCGGCCCCCGCCGCGCTGGAGTCCGTGCAGAACGAGGACCTCGCCGACGTGGTGGGCGAGGAGGCCCTCGCCGTCCACAAGGCGGAGGCCGAGGCCGAGTTCAAGGACGCGCCCGAGAGGGACGCGGCGCGGGGCGTGGGCCAGGTCATCGACCTGACGGCGCATGACGAGACCGAGCAGATCGACGTGGCGGGGCTGCGGACGGCCCTGCGGGCCTGAGGCGGAGCGGGGCGCGGCTCTCCGTGCCCCCGGCGGGGCCCGGACCCGCCCCGCATCTCAGCGGGTCACGCCATCCAGCGGTCCGGGCGGGCCTCCTTGCGGCCCGTGCGGGAGCGGTCCGCCTGGGACTGGAGGAGTTCGGCCGCCTCTGCGGAGGGGCGCAGCCGGGCCGTCACGGTCTTGTTGGCGCCCGTGTCCACCCGTACGTCCGCCACGCCCTTGTACCGCTCCCACGGCCCCTGCGAGAGCCGCACGCTCTGCACCTTGGCGTGCGGCACCAGTGAGACGCGGCGCTTGAGCAGGCCGTGCCGCGCCGCGAACACCGCGTCGGTGACCGCGAGGCCGTAACCCTTCCACCAGAACGGCACGCACCACGCCGCGCGCGCGGGAGGCCTGGAGAGCTCGGTGGGCTCCGGCACGCGCGCGCCCGGCAGCACCCGCCCGATCACCGCCTCGGCGTGCTCCCGCGGCGCCACCGGCACCAGCACGCTGTTGGACGAGCCCGCCACGTCCAGCTCCACCCGCACCCAGCCGTACCGCCGCCACAGCAGGGGCTGCACGATGTGCACGGTCTGCACGCGTCCCGGCGGCACCGTCTCGTGCGCCTTGTCGAGCAGCCCGTGGTCGATGCGCAGGCCGTCCGGGGACTCGCCGACCGTCCAGTCGTACTCCTTGATGAAGCGCCCGCCGCTGCTCGCGAACGCGCCGCCCAGCATGGGCAGTCCGGTGGCGAGGACCGTCCACACGTTGTGCGTGGCGAACCACAGGAACGTCGGTACGACGACCGCGGCGATGAGCATCGCCCAGGGGGCGCCGGTCAGCATCAGGGAGAGGGCCAGCATGCGCGGCTGTACGTGCAGGAGGCCGCGGACCGGTGCCTCGCCGACTTCGCGCGCCTCCGAGGGGGCGAAACCGGCCGCCCGCGCGAGGAGTTCGGCCCGCAGCCCGGCGGCGTCGCGCTCGCCGAGGTAGGCGAGCTCGTCCTTCCTCTCCGCCCCGACGACGTCCAGCTTCAGTTTGGCGACCCCCGCGATGCGGGCGAGCAGCGGCCGCGTGACGTCGACGGCCTGGAGCCGGTCGAGCCGGATGTGGGCGGTGCGCCGGAAGAACAGCCCGGTGCGGATGCGCAGTTCGGTGTCGGTGACCGCGAAGTGGGTGAACCACCAGCTCAGGAAGCCGTATGCGGCGCCGCCGAGGACCACGGCGGCGCTGCCCAGAAGCAGGGTCGTCGCGGTCAGCTCGGACAGCCGCTGTTGCGTTCCGTTCGGGTCGTGGACGGCCCAGCCCACCAGAACCGCGAACGGCGCCCAGGCGCGGCGCAGCGGCGTCACAGGATGCAGGCGCCGCTCGGTCACCACGGGACCGGGCTCGCCTGTGATGGTCCCCTGTACGTCGCCCACAGCCCCGCCCCCGCTCACAAGCCCGCCGATCGGGCTTCGCCGAGCTCCGTGAGGCGGTCGCGCAGTCGCTCGGCCTCTTCGGGGAGCAGGCCCGGGATGCGTGCGTCGGTGGCCGCCGCGGCCGTGTGCAGCTGGACGCTCGCCAGGCCGAAGTGCCGTTCCACAGGGCCCGACGTCACCTCGACGAGCTGCATCCGGCCGTACGGCACGACGGTCTCCTCGCGCCACAGCACACCTCGGCTGATGAGCAGGTCGTCGTCGCGCTCGGCGTACCGCCACGAGCGCCAGTTGCGCCCCAGCATCGGCCAGCCCCACGCCACGAAGGCGAGCGGCAGCAGTGCGAAGGCCGCCCAGGCCGGGCCCACGAACAGGCCGAGCAGCACGCCGACGGCCGTCGCGAGCGGCACCAGCCAGACCACCAGCAGCAGCCGCCGCATCTTCAGCAGACCTCGTGGCAGCCCCGTCCACACCGGCTCCGCCGACACCGACTCCGCCCGTGCCCCCGCCGGCTCCTCGGACCCTGCCGTCCCCGTCCCCGTCCCCGTTTCCATGCCCCCAGCGTACGTACGACCTCCGACAACCGCGTACGCGAGTGGGCGCGTACGAGAGACTGTCCGCATGAGTCCCACGACGGAGACCACCACGCAGACCACGCTCGGCATCGGCGGCGCGGCCGAGAGCACCGACATGGTGCTCAACATCGGCCCCCAGCACCCGTCCACCCACGGCGTGCTCCGTCTGCGCCTCGTCCTGGACGGCGAGCGCATCCAGCACGCGGAGCCGGTCATCGGCTACATGCACCGCGGCGCGGAGAAGCTCTTCGAGGCGCGCGACTACCGGCAGATCGTGATGCTGGCCAACCGCCACGACTGGCTGTCGGCGTTCTCGAACGAACTAGGTGTGGTGCTGGCCGTCGAGCGGATGCTCGGCATGGAGGTCCCCGAGCGCGCGGTGTGGACGCGCACCCTGCTCGCCGAGCTGAACCGCGTCCTGAACCACCTGATGTTCCTCGGGTCGTACCCCCTCGAACTGGGCGGCATCACCCCGGTGTTCCACGCGTTCCGTGAGCGCGAGGAGATCCAGAACGTGATGGAGGAGATCTCCGGCGGCCGCATGCACTACATGTTCAACCGCGTGGGCGGCCTCAAGGAGGACCTGCCCGCCGGATGGACCTCCCGCGCGCGGGCGGCCGTCGCGTCGGTCCGTTCGCGCATGGACGTGTACGACCGTCTGGTGCTCGGCAACGAGATCTTCCGGGGCCGCACGCGCGGCGTCGGCGTGCTCTCGCCCAAGGCGGTGCACGCCTACGGAGTGAGCGGTCCCATCGCCCGCGCCTCCGGCGTCGACT
Organism: Streptomyces sp. NPDC003379; assembly: GCF_053589195.1. Classification (NCBI taxonomy): domain Bacteria; kingdom Bacillati; phylum Actinomycetota; class Actinomycetes; order Kitasatosporales; family Streptomycetaceae; genus Streptomyces; species Streptomyces sp. NPDC003379. The sequence goes on from NZ_JBSFRK010000014.1 coordinate 158,515, forward strand.
TCGACCTGCGCCGCGACGAGCCCTACCTCGCGTACGCGGAACTCCAGGACACCCTGAAGGTCGTCACCCGCCAGGAGGGCGACTGCCTGGCCCGCTTCGAGTGCCTTCTGGAGCAGACCCACAACGCCCTCGACCTCGCCGACGCCTGCCTGGACCGGTTCGCCGAACTCCCGCAGGGACCGATCAACCAGCGCCTCCCGAAGGTCCTCAAGGCCCCCGAGGGCCACACGTACGCGTGGACCGAGAACCCCCTCGGCATCAACGGCTACTACCTGGTCTCCAAGGGCGAGAAGACCCCGTACCGCCTCAAGCTGCGCTCCGCCTCGTACAACAACATCCAGGCGCTGGCCGAGCTGCTCCCGGGGCAGCTCGTCGCGGACATGGTGGCGATCCTCGGGTCACTCTTCTTCGTGGTCGGCGACATCGACAAGTAGTGCGGTGGTCCCGGGGACGCCGACGGGCTGGAGCAGCCAGCCGAAGTCCCCGAGCCCGCCGGGCGCCGTGAGCTCGGCGGCCTGTCCCGCGCGCGCGAGGGCGCGTACATAAGCCGCCGGGTCCTGGGAGGCCAGGGTCAGCGGGGGGCGGCCGCCGCTCACCCCGAGCGCGCCGAGCGCCGCCCGTTGGGTGAGCAGCGCGGCCCCTTGCAGCGCGCAGGCGTCCAGCGCCACATGCGCGGTGATGTCACAGCTGCCGTCCGGCACGGGAGCCGTCTCGCGGCCCGCCCTGAAGCCCGTGAGCGTTCCGAAGGGCGGGCGGCTCTCCCGGCCGTGCGCGTAGTCGACGGCGACCGCGAGGCCGCGCGTCAGGGTCGCCACGGCCGCCGCCCACGCCTCGTCCCGGGGCCGGCCGATCTCGGCCCGCAGTCCGGGCTCGGCCTCCAGTGGCCACCAGCGCGCCAGCCACGCGGCGTCCGGTCCTTCGACGGGGCCGCCCAACGATTCGGTGCCGTCGTCGCGTACGAGCACGCGACGCGCTGTTCCGTCGGCGGCCATTTCTGCGATGTCCACAGGGACGTTGTCCAGCCACTCGTTGGCGAAGAGCAGGCCCGTCACGGCGGCGGGTGGTGTGGCCCGCCACGTGATGCGCGGGTCGAGGCCCACAGGGCGCTGGGCGCGCTCCACCGCGTACGCACGCACGCGTGCCGCCACGTCGGCGGGGAGCGCGGCGAGGACGCCCGCCGTCAGCTCGCCGCGGCCCGCGCCCATGTCCACGAAGGCCAGCTCTTCCGGGTGGTCGAGCACGTCGTCCACACGGCACAGGAGGCGGGCCACCGCGGCCGCGTAGAGGGGCGAGGCGTGCACGGAGGTGCGGAAGTGTCCGGCAGGGCCCTCAGGGCGGCGGTAGAAGCCGTCAGGGCCGTACAGGGCGGCCTCCGTCGCCTCGCGCCAGCCGCGTGCCGCGCCGGTCCCGCGCTCATCCTTGTCGTTCGTCACAGCCCGCAGGCTAAGTGGGCCTCCACCTTGGGGAGTACACACGCTCGATACGGATCGCACCTCCGGTTGACCCCGGGGCGCCGTGAGGCTGCCTACGCTGGGTTACGTGCAGCGCCTCTATGACTTCCTCCGCAGACACCCGACATGGGTCGACGGCTTCTGGGCCTTCGTCCTCCTCGGGATCTCCGGGCTCGGTCTGCTGTCCATGTCCGACGTGAACGGCCACGAGCCGGTCCTGCTGGCGGTCCCGGCCGTCATCGGGCTCTGCCTGGTGGTCGCGCTGCGGCGGAGGGCGACCGAGCAGATGCTGGTCCTGGCCGCGGTCATCGGCCTCTGCCAGCTCATCGTCGACGTGGAGACGATGCCGGCGAACTTCGCCATGCTGGTGATCATCTACACCGCGGCGGCCGACGGGGCGAAGTGGGCCTCGCGGTTCGCGCTGGTGGGCGGCTTGTGCGCGGCTCCGCTCTCGACGATGCGCTGGCCCGCGGAGAACGTCTCCGTCGTCGGCAGCGTCTTCTTCACGATCTTCCAGATCGTCCCCTTCGCGCTCGCCTGGGTCCTCGGCGACTCCATCCGGACCCGCCGCGCCTACCTGGCCCAGCTGGAGGAGCGCGCCGACCGCCTGGAGAAGGAGCGCGAGGCACAGTCGAAGGTCGCGGTGGCGGCCGAGCGGGCCCGCATCGCGCGCGAGCTGCACGACGTCGTCGCGCACAACGTCTCCGTGATGGTGGTCCAGGCCGACGGCGCCGCGTACGTCCTGGACGCCGCGCCCGACCAGGCCAAGAAGGCCCTGGAGACCATCTCGGGCACCGGCCGCCAGGCCCTCGCCGAGATGCGCCGCCTGCTCGGCGTGCTGCGCACCGGGGAGCCCGAGGAGGGCTCCGAGTACGTTCCGCAGCCCGACGTCGAGCAGCTCGACGAGCTCATCGAACAGGTGCGCACATCGGGTCTGCCCGTCGACTACAAGGTCGAGGGCACCCCGCGCCCCCTGCCCAGCGGCGTGGAGCTCACCGCGTACCGCATCGTGCAGGAGGCGCTCACGAACACGCGCAAGCACGGCGGCGAGAACGCCGGGGCGAGCGTGCGCCTGGTCTACTTCGACGACGGTCTGGGGCTGCTCGTCGAGGACGACGGCAAGGGCGCCCCGCACGAGCTGTACGAGGACGGCGGCGCCGACGGCCGCGGGCACGGCCTGATCGGCATGCGCGAGCGCGTCGGCATGGTCGGCGGCACCCTGGACGCGGGGCCGCGCCCCGGCGGCGGCTTCCGGATCAGTGCGCTGCTGCCGCTCAAACCGGCACACTGAACTCGATCATGCATGTCCGTCGATGGCATCTGTCACCGGCCCCGCTGTTCCGAAGGGACTCCCTTGATGTCGATCCGCGTGATGCTCGTCGACGACCAGGTGCTGCTGCGCACCGGGTTCCGGATGGTGCTCGCCGCGCAGCCGGACATGGAGGTCGTCGCGGAGGCGGGTGATGGCGTGGAGGCCCTGGAGGTGCTGCGCGCCACCAAGGTCGACGTGGTGCTGATGGACGTACGCATGCCGAAACTGGACGGTGTCGAGACGACCCGGCGCGTCTGCCTGGACGCGAACCCGCCGAAGGTGCTGATCCTGACCACCTTCGACCTCGACGAGTACGCCTTCTCGGGGCTGAAGGCGGGCGCCTCCGGCTTCATGCTCAAGGACGTGCCCCCGGGGGAGCTGCTCGCCGCGATCCGCGCCGTGCACAGCGGCGACGCGGTGGTCGCGCCGTCCACCACGCGGCGCCTGCTGGACCGCTTCGCGCCGATGCTGCCGAACGCGGGCGGACAGCCGCAGCACAAGGAGCTGGAGCGCCTCACCAGCCGCGAACGCGAGGTCATGGTGCTCGTCGCACAGGGCCTGTCGAACGGCGAGATCGCGGCGCGGCTCGTGCTCTCGGAGGCCACCGTGAAGACGCATGTGGGCCGCATCCTGACCAAGCTGAACCTGCGGGACCGGGTGCAGGTCGTGGTCCTCGCGTACGAGACGGGGCTCGTGCGGGCCGGGGGCGGTTCCTAGGCCGCGTCCGCAGGGTCCCGGCGCACGCCGTGGTGTCCGGCCGGCTAGCGCAGCACTCCCTCGATGAAGTCGCTGCCCAGCCGGGACACCACGCTGATGTCCAGCTGGTGCTGCACATAGCGCCCGCGGCGGCGCGTGGTGATCAGGTCGGCCTTCTTCAGGACGCTCAGGTGCCGGGATATCTCCGGGGCCGTCATGCCGTGCGCGTCGGCCAGCTCGCTGGTGGTGTACGACCCGCGCGCGAGGTGGCGGCACAGGCGCATCCGCACCGGGTGGGCGAGCGCGGACATGCGGCGGGTCAGCTGCTCCACGGTGGGCGGCGCGGTGAGGCCGGGAGCGCTGATCGGGTAGGTGATGGAGGCCTGCCAGCCCTTGCGGTGCAGCACCATGACGTGCGGCCAGCCGAGGCTGGTGGGGACGAGCACCAGGCCCCCTGAGCCGGTGGCCGTACGCCCCTCGGTGATCTTGTCGACGGTGATGAGGCTGCCGCTCTCGTCCAGGGACACCGCCGCGGAGGTCGCCTTCAGGGCCTCCGCGAGGCCCTTGCGGCGCAGCAGCTCGGTCTTGTGCCGGGCGTCGGCGGCGAGCTGATGGCTCAGCCGGGCCCAGGTGTCGGCGAAGAACGCCTCGTCGCAGTCCTCCAGGAGCTTGCGCAGCCACGCGCGCACGACCGGCGGGTCGTCCAGGAGCCGCTTGGTGAACAGCACCTGCTGGGGGCCGCGGGCGGCGGCCAGGTCCAGCGCGCGCCGCTGCACGGTGGGGTCGGCCAGGAGATTGCGGTCCGGCTCCGCGTACGTCGACTGGCAGGTGAACTCCAGGGCCGCGTCCACGAACTGCTCGTCGGTCAGCTTGTCCAGCTGGTCGAGCTCCTCGGCGAGCGTGGCCGCCGGGAGCGTGCTCAGCCCGGCGATGCCGGCGAACGGCGCGAACACGTCCGAGAACGTCGAGCGCCACAGGAAGTCGGCCTCGCACATGCGGTCCGCCAGGCACGGGTCCAGGCGCGTGGAGACGGCCGTCACCCAGCCCTGGAGCCCCGGGTGGTGGCCCGGCTCCGACAGCGCGTGCAGCGCCATGCCGAGCTCGGCCAGGGGCGAGGGCACCACATGGATCCGCTCGTGGGGCAGCCCGCTGATGTCGATGCTCACGCTCATGGCCCCATGGTGCACCGCGCCACTGACAGCGCCGCCGCCGATTGACGAGCGCCGTCAATCGACGCGACGGGGACGGGTCGGCGGGAGCAGTCTGTGGTCATCGCCGGAGCCGCCGAAGCCTCCGGAACTCTCCCTCCGTCATACGCACCGCACCCCGGGTCCCCGCGACCGTGCGATGCCCGTTAAGTACCATTTAGTCCGAGAGGCGATACGTTCATGAGCGTCACCCAGCAGTACCTGCTCGACACCTACCGCGCCGCCCAGCGCGGCGGGGCGAGGCCGCCCGCGCCCGGCCACCACGACTGGCAGGCCGTCCGCGAGGTCCGCGACTACGGCCGCTTCCGGGCCGTCATGGAGGAACGCCCCGCCCACGGCAGGCTCCGCGCCGCCCTGGCCCGCCTCGCGCGTGGCGGCCGCCTCAGCGGGGGATCCGTCGCACGAACTCCGCGACCGCTTCCTTGACGTCGTCGGCCGTCCACCCCAGGCCCTCCTCGGTCACGGTGACCTCCGTGACCGAGAGGCCGGGCGGCCCGTCCGCGAACCACCGGCCGAACAGGAACGTCTTCGTCTCCTCGGCCTGCCCGAGAGCGGCCTCCTCCAGCACGTCGGACGCGTACGGCAGCCAGACCTGGAACTGGTGGGTGTGCGGCCGCTCCGGATGCACGCGCGACCACGGCACCCCGGCGGCCGTGAACCCCTCGCGCAGCGCCTCGGCCACCACGCGCGCGTGGCCGACGTAATCGGGCAGCCGCGGCAGGACGCGCTTGAGGCCCAGCAGGGCGGAGACAGCGGTCGGGAACTGCTGGAACAGCTGCCCTCCATACCGGTGGCGCCACACCCGCGCCTCCTCGACGAGCGAGCGCGGCCCGGCCAGCGCGGCACCACTCAGCCCTTCGAGGGACTTGTAGAACGACACGTACACGGTGTCCGCGAGGCCCGCGATCTCCGCGAGGGGACGGCCGAAGTGCGGCGTGCACTCCCACAGGCGCGCCCCGTCGACGTGTACGACAGCGTCCCGTTCGCGCGCCGCCTCCACGACCGCTTCGAGCTCCTCCCACGTCGGCAGGACGAAACCGGCGTCCCGGAGCGGCAGTTCGAGCATCAGCGTTCCGAAGGGCTCGGGAAAGTCCCGCACCTCGTCGGCCGTGGGCAGCCGTGGCTCGTCCGTCGGGTGCACCGTGCGCAGCCCGCTGACCGCGGGGAAAGCGCCTCCTTCGTGGAGTTCGGGGTGCGCCTTGGGGTGCAGCGCCACGGTCGCGTTCCCGGTGCGGCCCGCCCAGCAGCGCAGGGCGACCTGCTGGGCCATCGTGCCGGTCGGGAAGAAGACGGCCGCCTCCTTGCCCAGCAGGCGCGCGACCTCCTCCTCCAGCGTGGCGACGACGCCGTCTCCGTAGACGTCCGTGGCGTCGCCCTCGTCGACGACCTCGGCGGCGGCCGACGCGAGCGCCGAGAAGCGTTGGGTGAGTGGGATGTGGAGCGGGGAGCGGTGCAGGGTGCGGGTGGCGTCACGCGCCGCCGCCGAGCGCCGGGCGCGGGGGTCCTGTTCCGTGTCGTTCGCAGTCATCCTCCGAGGATGGCCCGCCCGCCGCCGCCGGTCATATGAATAACCACAGCCTGTGGACAGCGGAAGACGCGGCGCCGGGCAATCGCGTTAGCATGACGAGAAATCGTCCGGTACCCCGAGCGGACTGGAACGGAAGGCGTCATCGCGTGAACGCATCGCATCAGCCGGACCCGCGGGAGCGCCCCGCGAGGCTCACGGTGGGAGTCGTGGGAGCGGGCCGCGTCGGCCCCGCGCTCGCCGCGTCGCTGCAGCTCGCCGGGCACCGCCCGGTGGCTGCCTCCGGAGTGTCCGACGCCTCCGTGCGCCGGGCCGCCGCCATGCTGCCCGACGTCCCCCTCGTCCCTCCCGCCGAGGTTCTCGAACGCGCCGACCTGGTGCTCCTGACCGTGCCCGACGACGCCCTGCCGGGCCTCGTCGAGGGCCTCGCGGAGACCGGCGCTGTGCGCCCGGGCCAGCTCCTCGTGCACACCTCCGGGCGGTACGGCACCCGTGTCCTGGAGCCCGCCCTGCGGGCCGGCGCCCTGCCGCTCGCGCTGCACCCCGCCATGACGTTCACCGGCACCCCCGTCGACGTGCAGCGCCTGGCCGGCTGCTCCTTCGGCGTGACCGCCCCCGAGGAGCTGCGGCTCGCCGCAGAGGCGCTGGTCATCGAGATGGGCGGTGAGCCCGAGTGGATCGCCGAGGAGAGCCGCCCGCTGTACCACGCGGCGCTCGCCCTCGGCGCGAACCACCTCGTCACGCTGGTGGCCGAATCCATGGAGCTGCTGCGCGGCGCGGGCGTGGAGGCCCCCGACCGGATGCTCGGCCCGCTGCTCGGCGCCGCCCTCGACAACGCGCTGCGGTCGGGCGACGCCGCCCTCACCGGCCCCGTCGCGCGCGGCGACGCGGGCACGGTCGCCGCGCACGTCGCGGAGTTGCGCAAGCACGCCCCGCAGACCGTCGCCGGCTACCTCGCGATGGCCCGCGCGACCGCCGACCGCGCCCTCGCCCACGGGCTGCTCAAGCCGGAGCTCGCCGAAGACCTCCTCGGTGTCCTGGCCAACGGCACGGGCGGGATCAACGGCGCGAGCGGAACCGAAGGGGGAGACCGATGACCACCACCCTCCTGCACACCGCCGAAGCCCTGCGCACGCGCGCGCGTGAAGGCCGCCGAGCCGTCGTCATGACCATGGGCGCCCTGCACGACGGGCACGCCTCGCTGATCCGCGCCGCCCGCCGCGTCGCGGGCCCCGAAGGCGAGGTCGTCGTCACGGTCTTCGTGAACCCCCTGCAGTTCGGGGCGGGCGAGGACCTGGACCGCTACCCCCGCACCCTCGACGCCGACATGAAGATCGCCGAGCAGGCCGGCGCGGACGCCGTGTTCGCCCCCGGCGTGGACGAGGTCTATCCCGGCGGCGAGCCCCAGGTCCGGGTGAGCGCCGGCCCCATGGGCACCGTCCTCGAAGGAGCCACGCGCCCCGGACACTTCGACGGCATGCTCACCGTCGTCGCCAAGCTGCTGCACCTCACCCGGCCCGACGTGGCGCTGTTCGGGCAGAAGGACGCCCAGCAGCTCGCCCTGATCCGCCGCATGACACGCGACCTGAACTTCGACGTGGAGATCGTCGGCGTCCCCACCGTGCGCGAGGACGACGGCCTGGCCCTCTCCAGCCGCAACCGCTACCTCTCACCCGAAGAGCGGCGCACCGCCCTCTGCCTCTCCCGGGCCCTCTTCGCGGGCCGCGACCGGCATGCCGCCCAGGAGGCGCTGCGCGCGCGTGCCGCCAGCGCACCCGCCACGCTCGCGCGTGCCGACGCCCTCAACGCGATCGGCGAGTCCCGCGCGGCGGCCGACGTCCACGCCGTGGCCCAGTCCGCGGCAGCCTCCGCCCCCGGCGGCCCCGCCGCCGTCGTCGCGGCGGCCCGGCAGGTCCTCGACGAGGCCGCGCGCCTGCGCCCCCCGCTGGAGCTGGACTACGTGACGCTGGTGGACCCGGCCGACTTCACCGAGGTGCGCCCCGGCCACACCGGGGACGCCGTCCTCGCCGTGGCCGCCAAGGTCGGCTCGACGCGGCTGATCGACAACATCCCGCTGACTTTCGGAGCCGCCGTATGAGTGCCACCGGAATACGGCTGCACGCCCCCGCCCCCGGCTGGTCGCTGGACGCCGACATCGTGGTCGTCGGCTCCGGAGTGGCGGGCCTGACCACGGCACTGCGCTGCTCGGCCGCCGGCCTGAAGACGGTCGTGGTGACCAAGGCCCGCCTGGACGACGGCTCCACACGCTGGGCCCAGGGCGGCATCGCCGCCGCGCTCGGCGAGGGCGACACCCCCGAACAGCACCAGGAGGACACGCTCGTGGCGGGCGCCGGCCTGTGCGACGAGGAGGCCGTGCGCACCCTCGTCACCGAGGGCCCCGACGCCGTACGCCGCCTCATCGAGACCGGCGCCCACTTCGACACCGGGCCCGAAGGCGCCATCGAGCTGACCCGCGAGGGCGGCCACCACCGCCGCCGCATCGCGCACGCGGGCGGCGACGCGACCGGCGCGGAGATCTCCCGCGCCCTCGTCGAGGCCGTCCGCGCGCGCGGCATACCGACCGTCGAGAACGCCCTGGTCCTCGACCTGCTCACCGACGCCGACGGCCGCGCCGCCGGTGTCTCCCTGCACGTCATGGGGGAGGGCCAGCACGACGGCGTGGGCGCCGTCCACGCCCCCGCGGTAGTCCTCGCCACCGGCGGCATGGGCCAGGTCTTCTCGGCGACCACCAACCCGTCCGTGTCCACGGGCGACGGCGTCGCGCTCGCCCTGCGCGCGGGCGCCGAGGTCTCCGACCTCGAATTCGTGCAGTTCCACCCCACCGTGCTCTTCCTCGGTGCGGACGCCGAGGGCCAGCAGCCGCTGGTCTCCGAGGCGGTGCGCGGCGAGGGCGCGCACCTCGTGGACGCCGACGGCGTGCGCTTCATGGCCGGACAGCACGAACTGGCCGAGCTCGCGCCCCGCGACATCGTCGCCAAGGGCATCACGCGCCGCATGCAGGAGCGCGGCACCGAGCACATGTACCTCGACGCCAGGCACTTCGGCGCCGACATGTGGGAGCACCGCTTCCCGACGATCCTCGCCGCCTGCCGCGCCCACGGCATCGACCCGGTCACCGAGCCCATCCCCGTCGCACCGGCCGCGCACTACGCCTCCGGAGGCGTCCGCACGGATCTGCACGGCCGCACCACCGTCCCGGGCCTGTACGCCTGCGGCGAGGTCGCCTGCACCGGCGTGCACGGCGCCAACCGCCTCGCCTCCAACTCGCTCCTCGAAGGCCTCGTCTACGCCGAGCGCATCGCCGCCGACATCGCGGCACGGCACGCGGAGAACGCCCTCCACGCGCGCGTGCCGCAGCCCGTCGCGCAGCCGGAGACCCCGACCCACCCCCTGCTGCCCCCCGAGGCCCGCTACGCCATCCAGCGCGTCATGACCGAGGGCGCCGGAGTGCTCCGCTCCGCCGAGTCCCTCACGGAAGCGGCGGCCCGCCTGGCCCGCATCCACGCCGAGGCGGCGGGCGCGCTCGCCGAGGACGGCAAGACCGCCGAGCCCGGCGTCGACACCTGGGAGACCACCAACCTCCTGTGCGTCGCCCGCGTCCTGGTGGCCGCCGCCCAGCGCCGCGAGGAGACCCGCGGCTGCCACTGGCGCGAGGACCACGCCGACCGCGACGACGCGGCCTGGCGGCGCCACATCGTCGTACGCCTGAATCCGGACAGGACCCTGGCGGCACACACGACACAGACCCCAGACTTCCCTCCGACCCGTCCCAGCCCCCAGGAGCAGTGACCGTGAGCACCCCCGACGACCTCCCCCTCGCCGCCCCCACAGCCGCAGGCGGTGGCTGCGGTGACGCCTGCGGCTGCGGTGGGGACGACGCGTTCGACCCCCTGGAGTGCGGTCTCGACCCCGCTCTCGCGCGCCTCCTGGCCGAGGCGGACCTCGACCCCCTCCAGATCGAGGACATCGCCCACATGGCCATCGAGGAGGACCTGGCGGGCGGCGTGGACGTCACCACGGTCGCCACCATCCCCGAGGACGCCGTCGCCACCGCCGACTTCACCGCGCGCGAGGCGGGCACGGTCGCGGGTCTTCGCGTGGCCGAAGCCGTCGTCTCCGTAGTGTGCGAGGAGGAGTTCGAGGTCGAGCGGCACGTCGAGGACGGCGACCGCGTCGAGGCGGGCGACACGCTGCTGAGCGTCACCACCCGCACCCGCGACCTGCTCACCGCCGAGCGCAGCGCCCTGAACATCCTGTGCCGCCTCTCCGGCATCGCGACCGCCACGCGCGCGTGGGCGGACGTTCTCGACGGCACGAAGGCCAAGGTCCGCGACACCCGCAAGACGACGCCCGGGTACCGCGCCCTGGAGAAGTACGCGGTGCGCATGGGCGGCGGCGTGAACCACCGCATGTCGCTCTCCGACGCGGCCCTGGTCAAGGACAACCACGTGGTCGCCGCGGGCGGCGTGGCGCAGGCATTCAAGGCCGTACGCGAGCAGTTCCCGGACGTACCGATCGAGGTCGAGGTCGACACGCTCCACCAGCTGCGCGAGGTCGTGGACGCGGGCGCCGACCTGATCCTCCTGGACAACTTCACGCCCGGCGAGACCGAGGAGGCCGTCACCCTCGTGGCCGGCCGCGCGTTCCTGGAATCCTCGGGCCGCCTCACCCTGGAGAACGCCCGCGCGTACGCCGTGACAGGCGTCGACTACCTCGCGGTCGGCGCCCTGACTCACTCCTCCCCGATCCTCGACATCGGCCTCGACCTGCGGGAAGCGGTGCGGGACTGATGCTGCTGACGATCGACGTAGGAAACACCCACACGGTCCTCGGCCTCTTCGACGGCGAGGACATCGTCGAGCACTGGCGCATCTCCACGGACGCCCGCCGCACGGCGGACGAACTCGCCGTGCTGCTCAACGGACTGATGGGAATGCACCCCCTCCTCGGCGAAGAGCTCGGCGACGGCATCGACGGCATCGCCATCTGCTCGACGGTCCCCTCGGTCCTGCACGAGCTGCGCGAGGTCACGCGCCGCTACTACGGAGACGTCCCCGCCGTCCTCGTCGAGCCCGGCATCAAGACCGGCGTCCCGATCCTCATGGACAACCCCAAGGAGGTCGGCGCCGACCGCATCATCAACGCGGTCGCGGCGGTCGAGCTCTACGGAGGGCCCGCGATCGTCGTCGACTTCGGCACCGCCACGACCTTCGACGCGGTCTCCGCGCGCGGGGAGTACGCGGGTGGCGTCATCGCCCCTGGCATCGAGATCTCCGTAGAGGCCCTCGGCGTACGGGGCGCCCAGCTGCGCAAGATCGAGCTGGCACGCCCGCGGAGCGTCATCGGCAAGAACACCGTCGAGGCCATGCAGGCGGGCATCCTGTACGGCTTCGCGGGGCAGGTCGACGGCGTCGTGAACCGGATGGCGCGTGAGCTGGTGGGCGCGAGCGGTGACCCCGACGACGTGACGGTGATCGCGACGGGTGGGCTCGCGCCGATGGTCCTCGGCGAGGCGTCGGTCATCGACGAGCATGAGCCGTGGCTCACGCTGATCGGGCTCCGCCTGGTGTACGAGCGGAACATCTCCCGGGGCTGAGATGACTGGCCTTGGGCCTTGGGCCTTGGGCCTGGGGCGGTGCGGGGCTCGTCGTTCCTCTTCCCGCCGTCGGGGGCGGCCCTGTCCCGCCGCTCCGCGGCGGATGTCTCCCACCCACCCGTTTGCCCCGCGTCGCAGGGGTGGACGTAGGGGCGTGGGGGCGACTGGTTCCTAGGTTGCCGCGTCCATCGCGGCGAGACGGGCGGGTGGGCGGGCCAGGTCACCGACCGAGCCGAAACGGCCCGCAGCCGCCGGCGCACCCGAGCGGAACACAAGGCGCCCCCCGCCCAAGGCGCCCCCGGCCAGAAGACGCGCCCGCGCATACTGGCGTTAAGCCGATTTTGTCCGTTTGGCGCGTATCGTCAGGCCATGCCCACGCCATACGGATCCCGCGGCGGCATGGCCTTCAGTGCGGAGGAGCTGCGTGTGCTCCGCCGTGCTCTGGCGCTTGCCCTGCACCCCAGCCCCGCCCGTGACGAGGACGTCCAGGACTGTCTCCGCCTAGCCGAATCGGTGGACGAGGCCGCACGGGAAGGCGCCAGGCTCCGCGCCTTCCTGATGGCCGATCTCGTCCGCTACCGGGCCGCCCTGCCCGGCACCGCCTCCGGTTACCTCGCCCTCCTCGACGACGTACTCGGCACCGGGTACCAGCCCGGCCCGGACGACCTCGCCGCCCTGCGCGCCCTGCGCGGCAACCCTGTCGCGGCCGCTCTGCTCGACCGCTGCCGCGTCCTCGCCGAGCGCGACGTACGAGCCCGTCTCGCCGGCCGCGCCATCCCGGCGCCGGCCCGCCCGGCCCGTCCGGCGCGCCCGGTCCGCCCCAACGTTCCCGCCTCCCGCACCCGCCTGCTCGCCCTGCCGGGCGGGCTCGGCGCCGCCGAACAGGAACCGCCGCGCCCGGTCCCCACCCCGGCGGAGGTCTTCCCTCCCAAACGCCGCCCGACGCCCCCCACGCCACCCACACCGCCGACACCCGCGGGCCCGCCGCATCAGCTCGTCGCGGGCTAGCTACTCTGGGGGGCATGGACTACGTTTCCGCGCTCGTGCCCCCCGTAGTGATGGCCGTGTTCTTCGGCGGTCTCATCGTGACGATCGTGAAGACCCAGGGCGGTGCCAACAAGGCCAAGGAGGACGCGGCCGTGGATGCCGCGATCAGCCGCGCCGAAGCGGTCCGCCAGACCCCCAAGACCGGCGGCGCCTGAGCCCCCGGCCCAGGTCAGCGGCTGTATTCATCGGCTGTACCTGCCCGCGAAGCACCCGCGCACAGCAGGGCGTACGACTCACGGACCCGTCGAGTCGTACGCCCTTTTTGCTGTGCAACGTCCGTAATGTCGTGTAATTAGTGACGTCTCCCACTATTGTTCAGCTGTGCCTCGTCCATTGGGAGAACTCGAAGACTCCGTCATGACACGGGTGTGGAAGTGGAACCGCCCCGTGACCGTTCGAGAAGTCCTGGAAGACCTTCAGCAGGAACGGTCCATCGCGTACACGACCGTGATGACCGTTTTGGACAATCTCCATCAGAAGGGCTGGGTGCGCCGCGAAGCGGAAGGACGCGCCTATCGATATGAGGCGGTCTCCACTCGTGCCGCCTACGCTGCCGCACTGATGAACGAAGCCTGGTCGCGGAGCGACAACCCCGCCGCCGCTCTCGTCGCCTTCTTCGGCATGATGTCGGCGGAACAGCGCGAAGCCCTGAGCGACGCCATGCGTATCGTCCAAGGCCCGGAGAACCCCGGCTCCGCGGAGCGCGGCGCAGAGCGATAGCGTCCGCTCATGGCAGCAGAGGTCCCCGAACTCAGCGAACTCAGCGCAAAAGCGGTCTCCGTCCGCAGGGCGCGAACCTCCGATGTACCGGCCGTGCGCCGGCTCCTCGACTCGTACGTCCGCGAGCGCATCCTCCTGGACAAAGCGACGGTGACCCTTTACGAGGACATCCAGGAGTTCTGGGTGGCGGAACGGGACGACAACGCCGAGTTGGTGGGCTGCGGGGCCCTGCATGTGATGTGGGAAGACCTCGCGGAAGTCCGCACCCTCGCGGTGAATCCGGCGGTCAAGGGGGCCGGCGTGGGGCATCAGCTGCTCGGGAAGTTGCTGCAGACCGCCGGGTGGCTCGGTGTGCGCAAGGTTTTCTGTCTCACCTTCGAAGTCCGCTTCTTCGCGAAGCACGGCTTCGTGGAGATCGGCGAGACTCCGGTCGACGGAGATGTCTACAGCGAGCTGCTGCGTTCCTATGACGAGGGCGTCGCGGAGTTCCTCGGCCTCGAACGAGTGAAACCGAACACCTTGGGCAACAGCCGGATGCTTCTGCATCTGTGATCGCCTCTGTGGTATTCCGGGCCGCCCACCCGCCCCGGTGGCCTATGTCCGAAACGCGCACGTTTCCAGGCTTCTCGGGGTCACGGGTCTCTCCCAGGGGTTTGTGTTTTTCCCGCAAAAGCGGTTTGCTTTCCGACGTACTGCAGTACTGCATATAACAGGGGCCGGTGAATCGGCGGCGTACGCCGTGCGGGCCGGCCTCCAAGTTATCGATGAAAGGAAATCCGGTGGCACAGAAGGTTCAGGTCCTTCTTGTCGATGACCTCGACGGTGGCGAGGCGGACGAGACCGTGACGTTTGCGTTGGACGGCAAGTCCTACGAGATCGACCTCACGACGGCCAACGCGGACAAGCTCCGTGGCGCCCTGGAGGACTTCGTCAAGGCCGGTCGGCGTACCGGCGGCCGTGGTTCGAGCGGCCGCGGCAAGGCGCGCTCGGCGGCGGCGAGCGGTGGTCAGGACACCGCCGCGATCCGCGCCTGGGCGAAGGAGAACGGCTTCGAGGTCAACGACCGCGGCCGTGTCCCCGCGTCGATCCGTGAGGCCTACGAGAAGGCCAACGGCTGACGGCTGCGACGGCGCAGCCGGACCCGGTGGCAGTGGGTCGCCGCCGTGTCCACCAGCCGTACGAGATCGGAGCCCACGGCGGGGTCGCTGTGGTGCGCGGTCCCGCCGCCCCACACGGAGGGCAGGGACACCAGCGCCGGCAGCGTCGGCTCCACCTCGCATCCGGGCTCCGGGGGGCGCAGCCACACGGCGGCCACCCGGGAGCCGGACCACCCCGGAGGCGTGGGGGCGTCGATCCGCCCGCCCACCCCGACGGCGGTGAGACCGAGGGGGATGTCCCCCCACTCCAGCCAGTCGAGCAACCCCGGCAGCTCATCCGCGCTACCCGCGCTCACCAGCAGCCGCATCGTTTCCCCGCGCAGCGCCACCGGCGCCTTCGGTCCCAGGTGGCGCAGTGCCGCGAAGCCCGCCTCCGCGGGCAGTTCGAGGACGTCGAAGCGCAGCCCCGTCACCAGGCGCACCGGACCGGGCTCGGGCGCGGTCGCCCAGCCGAGCTCGTTCTCGTACCACTGCCGCACCGGGTCGCTCTGCTCGACGGGCGTGCGGGGCTGAGGGACTGTGGGGGCCATGCCCCAGCAACAGCTGGAAGGCCGTCGGAGTTACGCAGAGTCGCCGCCCGTGTGCGCACGGTGTGCGGAGAGGGGGCGTAAGGAAGCGTTCGGCGGCGCAAGGGTGTTCGCCCGTAGCGGAGGGAACCGGCGTGCGCCGCATGGAGTGTCAGTCCTTACGGGTAAGACATCCCTAGTGGGGAGGGGCGACACGCGGTTTCCGGCGTCTCACGTTCGCCATCGGCGTACTGATGGTGGGGGTAACTGCCTGGCCTGCGGGAACATCGTCTCGCACCATCGGGTTGGAGCAATTGTCGGCGTTCTCGGTCTGGAGATCCCCAGAGATGGGGCCGGGTGTCGGCAGTTGGAATGAGCGGTCCCCGCTTGCGGGACTAAGCTGCGGAAGGACAGGGAGGGGACCGACCCCTTACTGCCTGACCGCTCTGAGGAGCGATTAACGATGTTCGAGAGGTTCACCGACCGCGCGCGGCGGGTTGTCGTCCTGGCTCAGGAAGAAGCCCGGATGCTCAACCACAACTACATCGGCACCGAGCACATCCTCCTGGGCTTGATCCATGAGGGCGAGGGTGTCGCCGCTAAGGCCCTGGAGAGCCTCGGGATTTCGCTCGAGGCGGTCCGCCAGCAGGTGGAGGAGATCATCGGGCAGGGCCAGCAGGCTCCGTCCGGGCACATCCCCTTCACCCCCCGTGCCAAGAAGGTCCTGGAGCTGTCGCTCCGCGAGGCCCTTCAGCTGGGCCACAACTACATCGGCACGGAGCACATCCTGCTCGGCCTGATCCGCGAGGGCGAGGGCGTCGCCGCCCAGGTCCTGGTCAAGCTGGGCGCCGATCTCAACCGGGTGCGGCAGCAGGTCATCCAGCTGCTCTCCGGTTACCAGGGCAAGGAGACCGCCACCGCCGGCGGTCCTGCCGAGGGCACGCCCTCCACGTCCCTGGTGCTCGACCAGTTCGGCCGGAATCTGACGCAGGCGGCTCGCGAGTCCAAGCTCGACCCGGTGATCGGGCGCGAGAAGGAGATCGAGCGGGTCATGCAGGTGCTGTCCCGCCGCACGAAGAACAACCCGGTCCTGATCGGTGAGCCCGGCGTCGGCAAGACCGCCGTCGTCGAGGGCCTCGCGCAGGCCATCGTCAAGGGCGAGGTGCCCGAGACCCTCAAGGACAAGCACCTCTACACCCTCGACCTCGGCGCGCTGGTCGCCGGTTCCCGCTACCGCGGTGACTTCGAGGAGCGCCTGAAGAAGGTGCTCAAGGAGATCCGCACCCGCGGCGACATCATCCTGTTCATCGACGAGCTGCACACGCTGGTCGGTGCGGGTGCCGCCGAGGGCGCCATCGACGCCGCGAGCATCCTCAAGCCGATGCTGGCCCGCGGTGAGCTGCAGACCATCGGTGCCACGACGCTCGACGAGTACCGCAAGCACCTGGAGAAGGACGCCGCGCTTGAGCGCCGCTTCCAGCCCATCCAGGTCGCTGAGCCGTCGCTGCCGCACACCATCGAGATCCTCAAGGGCCTGCGCGACCGGTACGAGGCGCACCACCGTGTCTCGATCACCGACGAGGCGCTGGTCCAGGCCGCCACCCTGGCCGACCGGTACATCTCGGACCGCTTCCTGCCGGACAAGGCGATCGACCTGATCGACGAGGCCGGTTCCCGGATGCGCATCCGCCGGATGACCGCGCCGCCGGACCTCCGCGAGTTCGACGAGAAGATCGCCGGTGTCCGCCGGGACAAGGAGTCCGCGATCGACTCGCAGGACTTCGAGAAGGCCGCCTCCCTGCGCGACAAGGAGAAGCAGCTCCTGGCCGCCAAGGCCAAGCGCGAGAAGGAGTGGAAGGCCGGCGACATGGACGTCGTCGCCGAGGTCGACGGCGAGCTGATCGCCGAGGTCCTCGCGACCGCCACCGGCATCCCGGTCTTCAAGCTGACCGAGGAGGAGTCGAGCCGCCTGCTGCGCATGGAGGACGAGCTCCACAAGCGCGTCATCGGCCAGAAGGACGCCGTCAAGGCGCTCTCGAAGGCGATCCGGCGTACGCGTGCGGGTCTGAAGGACCCGAAGCGTCCCGGTGGCTCGTTCATCTTCGCCGGTCCGTCCGGTGTCGGTAAGACCGAGCTGTCCAAGGCGCTCGCCGAATTCCTCTTCGGTGACGAGGACGCGCTGATCTCCCTCGACATGTCGGAGTTCAGCGAGAAGCACACGGTCTCGCGTCTCTTCGGTTCGCCCCCCGGTTACGTGGGTTACGAAGAGGGCGGTCAGCTGACCGAGAAGGTCCGCCGCAAGCCGTTCTCCGTCGTCCTTTTCGACGAGGTGGAGAAGGCCCACCCGGACATCTTCAACTCGCTCCTGCAGATCCTGGAGGACGGTCGTCTGACCGACTCCCAGGGCCGTGTCGTGGACTTCAAGAACACGGTCATCATCATGACGACCAACCTTGGAACCCGTGACATCTCGAAGGGCTTCAACCTCGGCTTCGCGGCCCAGGGCGACACGAAGTCCAACTACGAGCGGATGAAGAACAAGGTCAGCGACGAGCTGAAGCAGCACTTCCGCCCGGAGTTCCTGAACCGCGTGGACGACGTGGTCGTCTTCCCGCAGCTCAGCCGGGGTGACATCCTCCAGATCGTCGACCTGATGATCACCAAGGTGGACGAGCGCCTCAAGGACCGGGACATGGGCCTCGAGCTCTCCCAGTCCGCGAAGGAGCTGCTCGCGAAGAAGGGTTACGACCCGGTGCTCGGCGCGCGTCCGCTGCGGCGCACGATCCAGCGCGAGGTCGAGGACACCCTCTCCGAGAAGATCCTCTTCGGCGAGCTGCGTCCGGGCCACATCGTGGTCGTCGACACGGAGGGCGAGGGCGAGACCGCCACGTTCACCTTCCGCGGCGAGGAGAAGGCGGCGCTCCCCGACGTGCCGCCGATCGAGTCGGCCGCCGGTGGCGGCGCGGGCCCGAACCTGAGCAAGGAGGCGTAGCCTCCGGGCACGTCTGCCTCAGGGCACGCTTGAAGGGGCTGCCCCGGACCGTTTCGTACGGTTCCGGGGCAGCCTCTTTTCCGTACGCCGGGGGCGCTCAGAGTGTGGGCGGGCCGTAGGTCCGGACGTCGATGTGCGCGGGCAGGGAGGAGACGTCCGGCAGCCGCCTCGCCTCGGTCGTTCCCGTGCCGGTGGGGGCCTCTACGTAGAGGCGCTGGAGCCCCGGCATGAGGGTGGCCAGACGGGCGATCGCGGCGTCACCGTGGTCGTCGAGGGAGAGGTGGAAGTCCGTGAGGCCGGGCAGGCGCAGCTCCCCGGGCGCGTGCCGGAGGCCGTGGGAGCCGCAGTGCAGCCAGGCGAGCCGGGGCAGGCGCGCGAGCGTCTCCCAGTCCTCGGCCGTGTCCGGGCCATCGCCCTGGAAGGTCACGCGCTCCAGCAGCGGCCATCTGGGCAGCAGTTCCAGGTCCCGTACAGAGGGGCGGGATCCCGCGAGAACGAGGAAACGCAGTGGGGCCTCGGCGGGGATCAGCGTCAGGCTCCAGGGCTCGCCGACCTCGGAGACGCTGTAGAGACTCAGCCCGTCCAGGCTGTGCAGCGCGGCCAGTCCCTCGGCTGTGAGGTGGGCCGGGGAGTAGGACAACATCAGGAGGGTGGGCTCGCAGGCGGCCAGGAAGCGGGAAGCGACACCGGGGGAGACACCGACCCTGATGTCGAGCCGCTTCGGGTGCAGCCCCAGCCGCTCCAGCTCCACGATCTGGTCGTCGCTGCGGAGGGTGAAGTTGATACCGGTCTCGTCGAGGTGGGCGATGACCTGTTCCGCGTACGCGCGGCAGTCGTAGCGGTGCCAGCCCCACAGCAACTGGCTGCGGACCATGAGGCCGGGGTGCCGCGCGAAGCGGGCCTGGAACGGGATCGCCGCCTCGGACCGTACGTGGGTCGCGGTGATCGTCACCAAGCGGGCCTCTTCGTCGCTCAGGCCGTCCGGGCCCGGCAAGAGGTCGAGCACCATGGGGCCGACCTTCGCGAGCGCGCGGGCGTCCTCGGTGTCGCGCGGCGGGATGAGCCCGGCCGTCCGGCGCCGCACCTCCTCCCGTACCTCGGGGGTCAGTTCCGCCGCGTGTTCCAGGCAGGCCGCGGCGAGGAGGTGGATCCGCTTCCGGGAGCGTTCGTCAGGGTGGCCGTCTCCGTAGGCCAGCAACTCGCGCAGCAGCTCGGCGCGTTCGCGGGGGCGGGCCTGGGCCACCGCCATGCGGATGACGTCCTCCCACTGGTCGTCCGCCGCGTGCCGGGCGAGGACGCCGAAGTCGCCCTCGTCGACCGCCGCGCGAGCGCCGAGAAAGTCCTGGAAGGTGCGGTGGACGAAGTCGACGGTGTCCGGGCCCGGCTCGCGCAGGAGGCCGCTCCGGTGCAGGAAATGGGCGTAGACGGCCTTCGCGTCGCCGAGCGCGGCCAGCTCGGGCACGGCCGGCAGCGCGTCCGCGATGATCGACTCCGCGCGTGAACGGTCAAGGACCGCGCGGCCGTTGCGGATCAGCCAGTACGCGAGGCGTTGCAGCAGCTGGAGCTGCGGTTCCTCGCGCAGCTCCGGTACGGACATATGGCGTTCGCGGTCCCTGCGGACCAGGAGCATGGAGAGGGCGGCGGTGTAGAGGTCCTTGCGGCCCAGCGGCAGGAAACCCCTGCGGTCCCGGTGCAGGGCGCAGATCAGGCCGCACATCAGCGGGTTGGTGGCCAGGCGGCCCAGGTCCGGTTTCGACCGCACCGCCGCCAGGAGCTGACTCTCGTACGAGGTGAGGGCGGCGTCCTCGTCGGCCGCGCCCGTGGCCGCCGCCGCGTGCCAGCGCTCGATGAACGCGGTCACCTCCTTCCCGCCCATCGAGGAGAGGGTCAGCTCCGCGAAGCCCTCCTCGGCCAGCCAGTCGGCGCGTACCGCCGACGGGCGCGAGGTCACCAGCCAGCGGTTGCCGGGGAAGGCGTCGATGAGATCCGTGAGCCACGCGCGCGTGGCGGCGCGTTCGGCGTCCGGGATCTCGTCGATGCCGTCGACCAGGATCAGGCCCCGGCCCGCCGACAGGACGCGCGCCTCCCAGCCGGCGGGCTGCGTGCCGGCGAGCGGGCAGCCGACCGCGGCGAGGAAGACGGTGGGGGCGGGCAGCCGCTCGCCGTGGCGGGTGAGGGCGCGCAGGGGCAGGACATAGGGAACGCGGTCGTGGAGGTACGTCATGGGGCCGTCGCCGGGCTCCTGGCGGGCCGCGCTGACCGCGAGCCACTGCACGAGCGTCGTCTTGCCTGAGCCGGCCTCGCCGCGCAGCAGGACGCGGTCGTGGGCGGCGAGGGCCTGGTCGGCGGGGAGCGGGGGCGCGTCCTCGATCAGGTCGGCCACCTCCATCTCTTCCGCGTGGTACTCCGCGCCCGCCGGATAGCGGGCCGTCATCACGCACCCTGGTGCCGCCGCCTCCAGCGACATGTACGCGGCATCCAGCGGCCACTTGCCCGGGGAGCCGGTCAGGTCGATCCCGAAGATCGTCAGCTTGCCGTGCTTCTTCGCCACGTACGCGAGGTAGCGCTCCTCGAAGGCCGCGTCCCGTGCTCCGGGGAGCGGACTGCGGGCGATCAGCTCGTCGACCTTGGCGATGAGCTCGTCCTGGGCCCGGCTCTGCGCGACCAGCGTCGCCGCCACGAAGGTGGAGCGCTGGGTGAAGAAGTGCAGGATGTGCAGGCAGGCCCATTCGGTGACCGCGTCGAGGTAGCGGGAGGCGTCGGCGGAGAGCCAGGCGGTGGCGGGCGCCGCTCTGTGGAGGAGCAAGCGGGCCAGTTTCCGGTGGCCGAGGCGGACCGCCTGCACGTCGTCCATGTCGAGGTCGCCGAGGGCGAGGAGCACGCAGGACAGGGCTTCGGTGACCGCGCCGCCCTCGTCCGGCGGGAAGGGGCGCTCACCGGGCGAGGCCAGGGAGCGCGCCACCAGCCGCTCGGCGAGGCGGCGTACGTCGGCCTCGGTCAGGACCCGCTTCTCGCCCCGGAAGGAGACGAGCCCGGACACCCGCACGGGCCGCTCCACCAGGCCGGCCCCCGGCCCCTCCCGCACGAACAGTTTCTTGATCAGCGGGGCTATGACGCTCGATGCGAGGCGGGTGCCCATGACCGCGGGATCCATGGGCGTGAGCGTAGTGGGCGTCACATCGGCGGTGGGGTGGATCTTCGGGTCCGGTGACATGGCGCACAGGGGTTTTGCCCGGTACTAGGCGGAATAGTGGACGCGGGTGGAAGGCGGTCCGGGACCTTCGGCCCGCAACCTCCGGGACCTTTGCCGCGTCGGGCGGTCCGGAGCGGGAGCCCGGCGGGAACCGGGGCCACGGGGCGGCCCGACGTGCGGTTAAACCCTCGGGGTGGGAGGAGATCCCGCGAAAAGGTGCGGGGCAATTGTCCTGATTTGATGGTGTCAAGGGGGCGAAATCAGGACGTCCAGCTACGGCTTTCGGTAGTAGATGGGGGGTTTGGCAGGGATCGAAGCGCGGGTTACCAAGGGATGACCGACCCGGCGAAGCGTGCACTGCGGGACTTCTCCCGCTCACGGCCCGCCGGGTCTCCTCACGCCCCCCTCGGTTTCAGTCGTCGAACTGCGAAGGACGTCCTCATGTCGAAGCGCACCAAGTCCCACCATCCCCGCCCGTCCATGTTCCGTATGCGTGCGGGCGTCCTCGCCGTGGGCCTCGGGGCGTCGGTGGTTCTCGGGGCCGGGGTCTCGGTCGCTGCGGACAGCGCCAAGAGCGGCGGTGCCCTGCCCGGCATCACCGTGAACTCCGTTCAGGCCCAGGCCACCGCCCAGGCCAAGGCCGCCGAGAAGGCGCAGCAGGACGCCGCCAAGAAGGCCGCCGGCATCAAGAAGGCCGCCGCCGCGAAGGCCGCCTCCTGGGTCCACCCGGTCGAGCGCTACACGCTCTCCGCGACCTTCGGTCTCGGCGGCAGCATGTGGTCCCACAAGCACTCCGGCCAGGACTTCGCCGTCCCGGTCGGCACCCCGGTCGCCGCCGTGCACGGCGGTACGGTCGTCAAGACCGGCCCGAACGGCGCCGGTGACGGGCCCGCCTACGGCAACGCCGTGGTGATCAAGCACAGCGACGGCACGTACTCGCAGTACGCGCACCTCTCGCAGGTCGACGTCCGCGTGGGGCAGACCGTCACCACCGGCCAGCGCGTCGCCCTCTCCGGCAACACCGGCAACTCCAGCGGTCCGCACCTGCACTTCGAGATCCGTACGACCCCGAACTACGGCTCGGCCGTCGACCCCGTCGCCTTCCTGCGCACGGTGGGCGTCACGGTCTGACCCAGGGGTGGGCGGGGCGCGCCGGGCTCGGGCTCAGTCGCCCGAGTGCGCCTGCGTGACCAGGTCGATGGCGACTTCGAGGATGGCCTTCCGCTTCTCCTCGGGGTCGCCTTCGACGTCCTTGAGCACGAACATCCCGCCGTGCATCGTGAACAGCGCGCTGAAGCAGCGCACCTGGTCGGCCATCGGCGCGCCCGGGTCCTTGAGGATCTCGTAGAGCCGGAACATGCGTTCCTTGAAGCTCTCGCCCGTCTTCAGGTCGCGCATCGTGGCCTGGTTCTCCTGCATGAAGCGGAAGAGCGGCGCCGCGTCGATCAGGATCTCGCTGTAGCGGCGCAGGACCTCCTGCCTGACGTCCAGGGGCAGCGGCTGCGGCTGCTCGTGACCCCATGCGATCAGCTCGTCGATGGGCCTGGTGAGGTCGTCGAAGATGCTGTCCAGGATGTCTTCCTTGGTCTTGAAGTGGTAGTACAGCGCCGCCTTCGTGACCTCCAGACGCTCCGCGATCTCGCGCAGTGACGTCTTCTCGTACCCCTGCTCGGCGAAGAGTCCGAGGGCCACGTCCTGGATGCGCTGCCGGGTGTTTCCGCGGCGCTGCTGCTTGCCTGTGCCCGTGCCCATCAGGGACTCCTCGACTCCGCTAACTTACTTGACGCCCGGCTAGTTGGGGGTCTACCTTCCCTCAGTGTAATCAACTAGCCGGGCGGCAAGTAAGGCGTCGGCGAGTCGGGGGCGTGCGCGCACGGGCGTCCCGGGGAGCGCGGGGAGTGGGGACCATGGCTGACAGGACCACGGCGGGAGCCGGACCGGAGCAGGGCGGGAGCGGGCCGCAGGGCAAGGCCGGACCGCGGCAGGGCAAGGCCGAGCCCCGGCAGCGCAGCGTGCGCGTCGTGCTGATGGCCCTGATGATCACGATGCTGCTCGCGATGCTCGACAACATGATCGTGGGCCCCGCGATGCCGACGATCGTCGGCGACCTCGGCGGCATGGAGCACCTGTCGTGGGTCGTGACCGGCTACACCCTGGCCACCGCCGCCTCGACCCCCATCTGGGGCAAGCTCGGCGACATGTACGGGCGCAAGGGCGCCTTCCTCGCCGCCATAGTCATCTTCCTCGCCGGCTCCGCGCTGAGCGGCATGGCGCAGGACATGGGGCAGCTCATCGGCTTCCGCGCGATCCAGGGGCTCGGCGCGGGCGGACTGATGGTCGGCGTCATGGCGATCATCGGCGACCTGGTGCCGCCGCGGGACCGCGGCAAGTACATGGGCATGATGACCGGCGTCATGGCGGTCGCGATGATCGGCGGCCCGCTGGTCGGCGGCACCATCACCGACCACCTCGGCTGGCGCTGGGCGTTCTACATCAACCTGCCGCTGGGCGCCGTGGCGCTCGCCATGGTGACCGCCGTCCTGCACCTGCCCAGGAAGAAGGCCGAGGGACGGATCGACTACCTCGGCGCGGCCCTGCTCACCGCGGGCATCAGCGCGCTCGTGCTCGTCACCACCTGGGGCGGCACGGAGTACGCCTGGAGCTCGGCCGTGATCATGGAGCTGGTCGCGATCGGCGTCGTCTCGCTCATCGGCTTCCTCCTCGTACAGAAGAAGGCCACCGAGCCGATCATGCCGCTGCACATCTTCCGCAGCCGCAACTTCTCGCTGATGTCCGTCATCGGCTTCATCACCGGCTTCGTGATGTTCGGCGCGATGCTCTTCCTGCCGCTCTACCAGCAGGCGGTACAGGGCGCCTCGGCGACCAACTCCGGGCTGCTGCTGCTCCCGATGCTGCTCTCCATGATGGCCGTCTCGATGTTCGCGGGCCGGTACACCACGGCCACCGGCAAGTACAAGGCCTTCCCGATCGTCGGCACCGTACTGATGGTCGTCGGCTTCGTCCTGCTGGCGCAGATGGACACCGGGACCTCGCGGCTCACCTCGTCGCTCTACATGGCGGTGCTCGGCGCCGGCATGGGCTTCCTGATGCAGATCACCATGCTCGTCGCCCAGAACAGCGTCGAGATGAAGGACATGGGCGTCGCCTCGTCCTCGGCCACGCTCTTCCGTACGCTCGGCTCCTCCTTCGGCGTCGCGATCATGGGCGCGCTCTTCAACCACCGCGTCCAGGACGTGATGGCCGAGCGCGCCGGCGAACTGGGCGGCAAGGTCACCGAGAAGTCGGCGCAGCTCGACGCGGACAGCCTGGCGAAGCTGCCGGAGCAGGTGAGCGACGCGTACAAGTTCGCCGTCGCCTCCGGCACGCACTCGGCGTTCCTGCTCGGTGCCGCCGTCGGCGTCGTCGCGCTGCTCGCCTCGCTCTTCGTGAAGGAGGTCCCGCTGCGCGGCTCGGGCCCCGCCGACGAGAAGCCCGCGGACCCGGTCGCCAAGGAGTCGGTCGTCAAGGAGTCGGTCGCGGGCGCCACCGCCTGATCGTGCCTACGGTGTTCAGGCGGGGCGGAACACCGCCCGGCGCACCCTCCCGCTAGGAGCACGCCATGATCAAGGGACTCGCCATCGCCACCGTCTGGGTCCTGGACCAGGACCGGGCCAAGGCGTTCTACACCGAGAAGCTCGGCCTCGAAGTGCGTACGGACATGACGATGGGCGACGGCGGCATGCGCTGGCTCACGGTCGGCGCCAAGGATCAGCCGGACGTGGAGCTGGCGCTGATGGTGCCGGGCGCGCCCGCGCTGGACCCCGAGTCGGCCGAGGCCATGAAGAAGCTGGTCGCCAAGGGCGTGATCGGCGCGGGCGTCCTGGCCACCGACGACGTCCACGGTGACTACGAGAAGCTGAAGGCACGCGGCGTCGAGTTCCTCCAGGAGCCGCAGGAGCGCCCGTACGGCATCGAGGCGCTCTTCCGCGACGACTCGGGGAACTGGTTCTCGTTCACACAGCACCGCGAGGGCGGCCTGGACCTCGGCAAGGACTGGTCCTGCTAGCGAGAAAGCGCAAAAGTGCAGGTCAAAGGCTGTCCGGCAGCTGAAGGAGGGGAAAGCTCCCCGTGTTCGTGGGCGCGTGCTCCGGCAGCCACAGCACGGCGACCGCGCCCTCGGAGGGCGCACCGGGCGCCGCCCCCGCCGGGCGCACGTTGCGGAAGGTGAGCCGCGCGCCGAGCACCCGCGCCTGGCCCGCGGCGATCGTCAGGCCGAGGCCGTGACCGTGGCCCGCCCGGTCGGTGCTGCCCGTGCGGAAGCGGCTCGGCCCCTCGTCGAGGAGCGCCTCGGGGAAGCCGGGCCCGTGATCGCGCACCCGGACCACGCGGCCCTCGACGCTGACCTCGATGGGCGGCTTGCCGTGCTTGGCGGCGTTGGCGACGAGGTTGCCGAGGATGCGCTCCAGGCGGCGCGGGTCGGTGGTGACCTCCGACTCGTGCACCACCGTCACCGTCACGTCCGCGGTCAGGAGCGCCATCCGCCGCGTCACGAACTCGCCGAGCGTGATGTCCTGCAGCTCGGCCCGCTCGGCCGCGGAGTCGAGCCGGGCCACTTCGAGGACGTCCTCGACGAGCGTGCGCATCGCCTGCGCGCGGTCCTTGACCAGCTCGCTCGGCCGGCCGGGCGGCAGCAGCTCGGCCGCCGTAAGGAGACCGGTCACCGGCGTGCGCAGCTCGTGCGCGATGTCCGCGGTGACCCGCCGCTCGGCCTCCAGACGCTGCTTGAGGGCGTCGGCCATGGCGTCGACGGCGCTCGCCAGATCGTCGGTCTCGTCCTTCACGACACCGCCGATGGCGTCGCGGACACTGACGTCCGTCTGCCCCTGGGCGACCTCGCTGGCCGCCGCCGCCGCCTTGCGCAGGCGCCGCGACAGCTGCCCGCCGATCAGCACGCCGAGGGCGCAGCCGCCGAAGACGACCGCGATCGAGCCGATGACCAGCGCCTGGTCGAGGTCCTTCATGACGGTGGCGCTGCGGTCGGTGAAGCGGGAGTGCAGCGACAGGACGTGTCCGTCGGCGAGCGGCACGGCCGCCCAGATGTCCGGGACGCCGTCGGGCTTGTCCTCGACGAAGGTGGCGCGGCGGCCCGCGAGGACCTTCTGCCGCAGCTCCTCGGGGAGCTCCGGGTCGTCGACCTTCGTACCGAACTGCAGGGTCTGCCGCTGCGAGGAGGAGTACAGCCGCAGGGCGAACTGGATGCGCTCGTCCTGCACGTCGCGCGAGTTGTCGAGCATCGAGACCCGCGCGGCGTTGTGTACGACGAGACTCAGTGCCACCGCGACCAGCGCCCCGACCAGCGCGATCGCCGCACTGATCTTCCAGCGCACGCCCGTGCGCAGACCGGACCGCAGCACCTCACGGACACGCTCGACCGCCCTGTGGCCTCCGTTCATACCCGTCCCCCGCGTCCGCGGCCCCGCCCCGCCCTGCCTGAGCCGCCGCCGTACACCGTTCGTCACGCGCCCGCTCACGCCTTGAGCTTGTAGCCGAAGCCGCGGACCGTCTCGATGCGGTCCTGGCCCACCTTCGTACGCAGCCGCTGCACATGGACGTCGACGACGCGGGTGTCGCCGCCCCAGCCGTAGTCCCAGACCCGCTCCAGGAGCTTGTCGCGGGACAGGACCGTGCCGGGCGCGGACGAGAACTCCAGGAGCAGGCGCATCTCGGTCGGCGTCAGCGCGACGGGGGCGCCGTCCTTGCGGACCTCCATGCCCTCCGTGTCGATCTCCAGATCGCCGAAGTGCAGCACACCGCCGTCCGCCGCCGAGCGCTCGTCCGCGCCGGGCGCCACCGCGCCCGGACCGCTCGCGTGCCCGAAGCGGCGCAGGACGGCGCGGATGCGGGCGACCAGGACGGCGCCGTCGAACGGCTTGGTCACGTAGTCGTCGGCGCCCGCCTCCAGGCCCAGTACGACGTCGATGGAGTCGGCGCGCGCCGACAGCATGATCACCGGGACGGTCGACTCGTCACGTATGCGGCGGCACAGCGAGACGCCGTCCAGGCCCGGCACCATCACGTCGAGCAGCGCGATGTCCGGCCGGTCCGCGCGGAACGCCTCCAGGCCCGAGAGGCCGTCGGGCATCGCGGTCACCACGAAGCCGTCGCGCTCCAGGGCGAGCTGGGTCGCCTCGCGGATGACGTCGTCGTCCTCGACGAACAGGACATGGGTCTGCTCTGCCATCGGCTGCTCTCAGTTCTTCTCGGTACGTCTTGTCTGTGCGGCTCGGTACGTCGCGTCGTCCGTGCGGTGTCAGTCCACCGACGGCGCGGCCGTCTCGCTGCCGACCGCGTTGCTGAAGTCGTTGCGCGTACGTTCCGTCTCGGTGAAGCGGTGCGAGGACCAGCGGTACGTGATCACTTCCTCACCGGAGGGATAGGCCACCGAGTCGCCCTTCTCGTACAGCTGCTCCGTCACGACCAAATCGCCCCGGTCGATCTCGGCGTAGACGGAGGCGGGCTCCTCGGCCTTGAAGACATTCTCGTACCGGCCTCCCTCGGCGCGATACACGTAACTGCCGATGCCGACGGCGTCCGCGCAGGTCAGCACGTTCACCACGACATCGGAGGCAGATCCTCCGGTCAGGTTCCCGTACGACACGTCGACCGGGTACGTCTCGCCCGCGCAGGGCTTCAGGTCCCGCTTGATCGCCGGGCTGACCTTGGGGTCCTCCTTGACGAGCCGCACCGCGTCGATCTTCTTCACCGGCACGGAGGCGGAGGGGGACGGCGACGGCGACGCGGACAGCACGGGCTCGCTGTGCGCCGGCCCCTCGTCGCGCGCGCCCGAACCGCCCGTCGCGCAGGCGGAGACCGAAAGGCCGATGGCGGTGAGCACGGCCACCGCCGTGCTCACCGCCTTCACGCTTCTCGTGGCCCCAGGGCCTAGGCCGCGCAACGCTCCCGCTCCTCACGTTCGAGCGCGCTCGCGACCAGTTCCTCGCGGTCCCGGCTCTCCAGTTCCTGGCGGAGCCGGGCGAGCGCCCGGTGCAGCGTGCTCTTGACCGTTCCGGCCGACATGCCGAGTGCGGCGGCCGTCTCCTCTGTGGACATCTGCTCCCAGTGTCGCAGCACGACGACGCTGCGCTGCTTGGGTGCGAGCACCTTCATGATGTCCATCAGGAGGGCGCGGTCCGCGTGCTGTTCGGTGGAGTCTTCCACGCTCGCGTCGGGCAGCTGTTCGGTGGGCACCTCTTCGAGCTTGCGCGCCCGCCACCACTCCGTACGCGTGTTGATCATGACGCGGCGCAGATAGGCGTCCGCGAGCCGCTTGTCGGCTATACCGTCCCACCGGCCGTACGTACGTACGAGCGCGGTCTGCAGCAGGTCCTGGGCGTCCACGGGGTCCGGAACCAGGCGCCGGGCACTGCGCAGCAGGGCATCCTGCCGAGTGCGGACGTACTCTTCGAACTCGAGCACCTCGCCGTGCGCCATATCAAACCGCCTCCGTTCCGTTCCCATTGCCGACCGCGGTCCCTGCCTGTGCGGTACATGCAAGAAGCTACGGAGGCCGTGTCACGGGGCTGTGCGGAGCAGCCAGCGGCAGGCGCACGGCTGTACGTAAGTTGTGTAACAGAAGTAGGACTCGCGTAAATACGTACTTCTACGGGCGCCACAAGAGCCACGGGAGCCACGGGGAGCCGGGGGCCGTCAGGTCAGAGGCAGGCGGTACAGACCCCCCGGCAGCGGCTCGACGAGACCGTCCGCGACCAGCCCGTCCAGCGCGCGGGCCCGCTGCACCGGCTCGTCCCAGACACGGTCGAGGGCGGCCTGCGGCACGGGCGTCAGGGCCTCGCGGAGCACGGCGAGCAGCTTGCCCCGCACCTGGCGGTCCGTGCCCGCGTACGTCTGTCCGCGCCGGGCCGGGCCCTCGTGCGCCGGCTTGCCCGCCGCACGCCAGGCGCACTGGGCGGCGATCGGGCACCGCGCGCAGTTCTCGTTCTTCGCGGTGCACACCAGCGCGCCGAGCTCCATCGAGGCCGCCGCCCAGCGGGACGCGGTGCGCTCGTCCTCGGGGAGCAGGGCGCGGGCGAGCTTGCGCTCGGCGGCGGTGGTGGCGTTCGGCGGGTACTGCGTACCGGTCACGGCCCGCGCGAAGACCCTGCGGACGTTCGTGTCGAGGACGGCGTGCCGCTGTCCGTACGCGAACGACGCCACGGCGGCCGCGGTGTACTCCCCGATACCGGGCAGGGCGAGCAGCTGCGCGTGCTGCCGGGGTACGTCGCCGCCGTGCCGCTCCGTTATGGCCACGGCCGCGCCGTGCAGCCGCAGGGCGCGGCGCGGGTAGCCGAGCCGCCCCCAGGCGCGGACGGCCTCGCCGGGCGCCTCCGCGGCGAGGTCCGCGGGGCGCGGCCAGCGGGCCAGCCACTGCTCGTACACGGGCAGGACCCGGCTGACAGGCGTCTGCTGGAGCATGAACTCGCTGACCATCACACCCCACGGCCCGGCGTCCTCGCGCCGCCACGGCAGATCACGGGCGTGTGCGTCGAACCAGGCGATGACGGGGGTGTGGAGGGCGTCCCCGGCGCGCTCGGGGGAGTCCCCCGGGGCGGGGCTGTTCGGTGTGGGCTTGGGGGGAGCAGTCATGGCGGTTCCGATCCTGCCATGGCCTTGGCGGTTCTACGGGTTCGTGGGGGCTTGGGGCGGGGGTGTTGTTCTCTTCGCGTGCGGGTGGGTGAGGGTTTGTCGCGCTGCGCGCGGGGGCTTTCCCGCCCGGCCGCCCGGCCGCCCGTTGCTCGGGGTGATGGGGGGCTTGGGCGGAGTGTTGTTCTTTGGCCGCGGGTGGGTGGGGGTTTGTCGCGCTGCGCGCGAGGGCTTTCCCACCCACCCGCCCGTTGCCCCGGGTGGTGGGGGCTTTTCCGCGCCGCGTGCGAGGGTTCTCGCCCTGCTCGCCCGTTGCTCGGGGTGGTAGGGGTCGCGCGCTGCGCGGCGGGCTTCCCGTCTGCCTGCTCTTTGCCCAGGGGGGCGTCCTGGGCGTCCTGGGGTGTCCTGGTGCGCTCCGCGCCGGGGTTGCCGCCCGCCCTGTAGCTCCGGGGTGACTTGGAAAGGTGGGTGGGTGGGGAGCTCCGGGTTCCTGACGATCGGCAGGGGTGCGAGCCGGAGTGGGGAAGTAGCGTCGGGGGAGTGGAGAGGCGTACGCGGGGGTTGTTGGTGTGGGCGGGGCTCGCGATGCCCGTCGTGTCGGTGGACCGAGTGGGGCTGAACGAGCCCCACTCGGCCGGCACGCAGCTGGGCACGCTCACCGTGCTCGCCGGCGCCGTCGGCATCTGCCGGGCCCGGCCCCTCCTCGCCTTCCTCGCCGCGGCCGCCCTCGGCCTCCTCACCGCGCCCTCCCTCTTCACCCTCTCCTACGGCCCCGCCCTCGCCCTCTTCGCGCTGCTCCTAGGCCGCCGCGCGGCCCGCGCCCGCCCCGCCCTGCTCGCCTTCGGGGCGATCGCCGTCGTCGGCACGGTCAAGATCGCCGTGCGGGACGTCGACCCCGTGGTCGAGTGGCTCGTCCTCATGGGGACGCTCGTGTTCGGCGCCGTCTTCCCCTGGCTCGCGGGCCGCTACTGGCGCCAGGGCCGCGAACTGGCCGCCGCCGGCTGGGCCCGCGCCGACCAGCTGGAGCGCGAGCAGCGCATCGTCGCCGACCGCGCACGGCTGCGCGAACGGGCCCGCATCGCCCAGGACATGCACGACTCCCTCGGCCACGAACTGAGCCTGATCGCCGTCCGCGCGGGCGCCCTCCAGGTCGCCCCCGACCTGCCGGACCCGCACCGCGAGGCGGTCGCCGACCTCCGCGCGGCCGCCTCGCAGGCCACGGACCGGCTGCACGCGATCATCGGCCTGCTCCGCGACGAGGACGACGAGCGGGCCCCGCTCGCGCCGACCGGGGAGACCGTCGCCGACCTCGTCGCACGCGCCGCGGAGTCGGGACTGGAGATCGCGTACGCCGATGACGGACCGGACGCGGCAAGCGGCACCGCAGGCGGCGAGCTGACGGGACGTACCGTCCACCGCGTGGTCCAGGAGGCCCTGACCAACGCGGCCAGACACGCACCGGGCGCCCACGTCACCGTCACGGTCGCGCGCGACGGCACCACGACGACGGTCACCGTCACCAACGGCCGCCCCAAGGAGCCCGGTTCACCGTCCGAGGGCGGCATGGGCGGTACCGGCCTGCGCGGCCTGCGCGCCCGCGTCACCGACCTGGGCGGCACCTTCGACGCGGGCCCGCACGGCGACGGCTTCCGGGTCACCGCACGCCTCCCCGCCGAGGGGATCGCGCCCGCGCCCCCGCACTCCGGCGCCCACCTCGCGTACGCGCGCCGCCGCACCGTCCTGGCCTTCGGCGCCGCCGTCACCACGGGCGTGCTGCTCGTCGGCGGGACCTTCGCCTGGTACGCGTACTCACGGACGCACTCGGTGCTCGACCCCGCCGACTACGCCCGTCTGCGCGTCGGCGAAACCCGCGCCGAGGCCGAACGCGTACTGCCGGACCACTCCGCCTCCGACCCGCCCGTGGAACGCGCCCCGAGCCCGCCACCCCGGGGCGCCGACTGCGCGTACTACCGCGCGAGCGGTGAACTCTTCACCGCCGTCCCCTACTTCAGAATCTGCTTCGGCAAGACCGATAAGGCTGACAAGACCGATAAGGGCGGTGTTCGGATCGTGAACAAGACCGTGATCCCCACGGCCGACGCCGCGAACAAGGAGCGTGCGCGGTGAACCAGGCCATCCGGGTCCTGCTGGCCGACGACGAGGCCATGATCCGCGCGGGCGTGCGCGCCATCCTCGGCGCGGGCCGCGACATCGAGGTCGTCGCGGAGGCCGCCGACGGGCGCGAGGCCGTCACCCTCGCGCAGGCCCACCGGCCCGACGTGGCGCTGCTCGACATCCGTATGCCGCGCCTGGACGGCCTCGCCGCGGGCGAGGAGATCGTACGTACGGTGCCGGGCACCGCGGTCGCCATGCTGACGACGTTCTCCGAGGACGCGTACGTGGCACGGGCGCTCGGCGGCGGAGCGACCGGGTTCCTGCTGAAGTCCGGCGACCCGCACGAACTCATCGCGGGCGTCCGAGCGGTGGCGGGCGGCGCCGCCTTCCTCTCGCCCAAGGTGGCCCGGCACGTCATCGACGGCTTCGGCGCCCGCCGTATGGGCCGCGACGCCGCCGCACGCGCCCGCGTCGCGGCCCTCACCCCGCGCGAACGCGAGGTGCTCGGCCTGGTCGGCGCGGGTCTGTCCAACCCGGAGATCGCCGCCCGGCTGCACCTCGTGGAAGGCACGGTCAAGGCGTATGTGAGCGCCGTCCTCGACCGGCTCGGGGTCAAGAACCGCGTGCGGGCGGCGATCGTCGCGTACGAAGCGGGGCTCGTCCCGGAGACGGACTGAGGGCCCGGACCGCCCACGCGTCGACGCCGGCGTCAGCGGCGGCGGTGCGAGCCGTGCCGCCGGAACGTCATCGTCGGGGAGTCGTACGCCGCCGGGTCCGCGCCGGGGGACGGGGCGAGGGCCGGACCCGGACCCGCGAACCACCTCACGACGCCCGTCGACGACCCGCGCATCGCCTGCCCGACCCGCGCCACGGGACGCGTGGTGATCCGTACGACCACGTACGTGATCAGCGCGCCGAAGACGAGACCGACCGCCACGTCGTGCGGGTAGTGCACGCCGACGAAGACCCGCGAGAAGGCCATGAGCACGGCCATCGGAACCGTCAGGGCCGCGATGCGCGGCCAGGCGAGCGCGAGGCCGATGGCGGCGGCGCCCGCGATCGTCGAGTGGTTGCTGGGGAAGGACCAGTCGCCGTACGCCGGGCACTCGACGAGCGGCTTCAGCGCCCCGCTCACCGCCCGGCAGGGACGCTCCTCGTCGATGACGGACTTGAGCAACTCACTGCACACATAAGCCACCGCGGTGGCGAGGGGGGCGAGCACGGCGATCGCCAGGGCGCGGGGGTCGCCACGCCGGGCGCGCCACCAGGCGACGACGAAGAGCACGCCGAAGAGAAGCAGCCCGAGCTCCGTCCACACCTCGGCGAGGTGCTGGAACCACGACGGTGTGTCGTGGGCGAAGTCGGTGATGTCGCGGTAGAGATCGTCGTCCATGGTGTCCATGATTATGGACGGTATGGAGTGAGTCCGAATCGTCACATCTGACGATCGACCCGTGCGCACCCCTGACGATGGACAGGGTCGGGAGGCCGGGAGGGCTCCGCGGTGCGGTGCTCTCCGGAATGATGATCGGCAAACTTTGTCGCTCAAGGCGGCGGGTGGGGCGGGAGAAGAGCCGGATCTCTCGTAAGGTTTGGGCGTGGGATCTCTGCGCAATCCGGTCGGGCCGCTTCCCTCCACCATCTACTGGCGTCGGAGGGCCGTTCTGCTGTCCGTATTCGGCCTGCTGGTGCTGCTCGCCGTCTGGGTCGCCGTCTCCGGTGGCGGGGGCGGGAAGAACGGCGCCGACGGGCCGAGCGGCAACGGCCCCGCCACGTCCATCACCCCCGGCCCCTCCGAGTCCGGGCCCGCGATCAGCGAACACCCGGGCGGGCGGGACGAGTCGGACGAGGGTTCGGGCTCGGGTTCGGGCGGCTCCGAAGGGTCGGATTCCGGTGGCTCCGGAGGGTCCGGCGGCTCGGACGAGGGCTCCGGAAGCGGCGCGGGCGATGACGCCAAGGGCGGCGGCGGATCGGGCGACCGGCTCCCGGCCGGCACGCGCGTGCCCAACTGCACCGGCGCCGCGGTGAAGTTGAAGGTGCGCAGCGTGAAGAACGAGTACGGGATCGACGAGAAGCCGAAGTTCGAACTGATCGCCCAGAACACCGGCGGCAAGGCCTGCAAGCTGGATCTGGGTGGCAAGGGCACGGTCCTGACGATCATTCAGGCGGACGGCGAGGACGAGTTCTGGTCCTCGGCCGACTGCCCCTCCGGAAGCGGCAGACTGCTGCTGCGCGTACCGGCCGAGGGGCGCGTCACGCACTCCGTGCAGTGGGACCGGCGGGGCAGCGCGCCGCAGTGCGCCACGCCTCCGGCGGGAACGGCGACGCCCGGGACGTACCTTGTCGAGGCGAAGGCCCCTGGGCTCGGGACCGCTCGCACCTCGTTCGTCCTGGAGAAGGACTGACGCCCGGCCTCCACTCAGGGAGTACGGCACTCAGGGGGTACAGCACTCAGGGAGTACGGCTAGACGTACCGCTCCAGGATCGACGACTCCGCCAGGCGCGAGAGGCCCTCGCGGACGCTGCGGGCCCGCGCCTCGCCGACGCCGTCCACCGTCTGAAGATCGTCCACGCTGGCGGCGAGCAGCTTCTGCAGACCGCCGAAGTGCTCGACGAGGCGGTCGATGATGGCGCCGGGCAGCCTGGGGACCTTGGCGAGGAGGCGGAAGCCCCGCGGTGAGACGGCCGAGTCCAGGGCCTCCGGGGAGCCGGTGTAGCCCAAGGCCCGCGCCACCGTGGAGAGTTCGAGCAGCTCCGCATGCGTGAGGGCGTCCAGCTCCGTCAGGGCCTCGTCGACCGTGCGGGAGCGCTTGGCGGTCGGCTCCGGCACGTAGTCCCTGACGACCAGCTCGCGCTCGGGCTCGACGCCCGCGATCAACTCGTCCAGCTGGAGGGTGAGAAGGCGGCCGTCCGTGCCCAGCTCCACCACGTACTCGGCGATCTCCGTGGCGATACGGCGCACCATCTCCAGGCGCTGGGCGACCGCCGTGACGTCCCGCACCGTCACCAGGTCCTCGATCTCCAGGGCGGAGAGCGTGCCCGCGACCTCGTCGAGGCGGAGCTTGTACCGCTCCAGGGTCGCGAGGGCCTGGTTGGCGCGGGAGAGGATCGCCGCCGAGTCCTCCAGGACGCGGCGCTGACCGTCCACGTACAGCGCGATCAGGCGCATGGACTGGGAGACGGAGACGACCGGGAAACCGACCTGCTTGGAGACGCGGTCCGCCGTGCGGTGCCGCGTGCCCGTCTCCTCGGTGGGGATCGTCGGATCCGGCACCAGCTGCACGCCGGCCCGCAGGATCTTGGTGATGTCCTTGTCGAGGACGATGCCGCCGTCGAGCTTGCACAGCTCGCGCAGGCGCGTCGAGGTGAACTCGACGTCCAGGATGAAGCCGCCCGTGCACATCGACTCGACCGTCTTGTCCCAGCCGAGGACGATCAGGCCGCCGGTGTTGCCGCGCAGGATGCGTTCGAGGCCGTCGCGCAGGGCCGTGCCGGGCGCTACGGCGCTCAGGGAGGCGCGCATCAGCACATCGGCAGCGGAGCTTCCGCCGGGCTTGCCGGGATTCGCTGCCCGGTCGTTGGCTGCCACTGCACTCCCTCGCTCGCAGGTCGTCCCAGCCTCTTCCGTACGTCTGTCTTCGTACGGACGGGCGAGACCAGGGCAAAGTCTACCGGCGCTCTTCCTCCTCCCGTGGGGCCTCTCGGCGACGGGATCGCGGAAGGACGCGCAGGGCGTCCCCCATGTCGGCGACTTCAATGACCTTCATACCGGCGGGGACCCGGCCGGGATCGGTCGGTACGAGGGCGTGCGTGAAGCCCAGGCGGTGCGCCTCGGCCAGTCTGCGCTGGACGCCCGTGACCCGTCTGACCTCGCCCGCCAGACCCACTTCGCCGATCGCCACGAGGTTCTTCGGGAGCGGGCTGTCGCTCGCCGCGCTGGCGAGCGCGAGGGCGACGGCGAGGTCCGCGGCGGGCTCGGAGAGCTTCACGCCGCCGACCGTCGCGCTGTAGATGTCCCGCTTGCCGAGGGCCGTGATCCGGCCGCGCTGCTCCAGGACGGCCAGCATCATCGAGACGCGGGAGGTCTCCAGGCCGGAGGTGGTGCGCCGGGGGCTCGGGATCTGCGACTCGACCGTGAGCGCCTGGACCTCGGCGACCAGGGGACGGCGACCCTCCAGGGTGACGGTCAGACAGGTGCCGGGGACGGGCTCGGCGCGGCGGGTGAGGAAGAGGCCGCTGGGGTCGGCGAGGCCGGTGATGCCCTCGTCGTGCAGCTCGAAGCAGCCGACCTCGTCCGTCGTGCCGTACCGGTTCTTGACGCCGCGCACCAGGCGCAGGCGCGCGTGCCGGTCGCCCTCGAACTGGAGGACGACGTCGACGAGATGCTCCAGGAGGCGGGGGCCCGCGATCGCGCCGTCCTTGGTGACGTGGCCGACCAGGAGCGTGGACATGCCGCGCTCCTTGGAGGCGCGGATCAGGGCGCCCGCGACCTCGCGGACCTGCGCCATGCCGCCGGGCGCGCCGTCGATCTCGGGCGAGGCGACCGTCTGCACCGAGTCGAGGACCAGGAGCGAGGGCTTGACCGCGTCCAAGTGGCCGAGGACGGCCGACAGATCCGTCTCCGCCGCCAGATACAGATGGTCGTCGATCGCGCCGATGCGGTCGGCGCGCAACCGCACCTGGCTCGCCGACTCCTCACCCGTCACATAGAGCGTGCGGTGCGCGTCGCTGGCCGCCTTCGCCGCCACGTCCAGGAGCAGCGTGGACTTGCCGACGCCCGGCTCGCCCGCGAGCAGCACCACGGCGCCGGGCACGAGACCGCCGCCCAGCACGCGGTCCAGCTCGGGCACGCCGGTGGTGCGCGCGGTGGCCGTGCGGCCGTCCACCTCGCCGATCGGGACGGCGGATGAGGTGACCCGGCCGGGGGCGGTCGTACGGATGGCGGGCGCGCCGTACTCCTCGACCGTCCCCCATGCCTGGCACTCGGGGCAGCGGCCGAGCCACTTGGCCGTCTGCCATCCGCACTCGGTGCAGCGGTAGGACGGCCGGTCCTTGGCGGTTTTCGTACGGGCAGCCATGGTCGGAACCGTAGCCGAGACCACTGACAACGCGGTCCGGCAGCAGCCCACGCCTGGATCAGTGCCTCGGAATGCTGGGTTCGTGTCCCCTTTTGAGGGATCTGTTCACCCGTAAGGATTAAATGCGCGCAAGGCGGAGGAACTGGCCTGCATCATCCGCCTAACTTCGCACGGGTGATGAGCAGCAGGCCGGAAACATCCGCGAACGCAACCGGCGCGCACCGGGCGCACCGTCACCCGCGCAAGCGCGTGGTGCCCCGCCCGGCGCCCCGGACGACTCCGCCCGCGCGCTACGAACCGTTTCTGGACGGCCTCTTCACGTACTGCCTGTCCGTCCTGTGCGATCACGACGCGGCGACCGCGGCGCTGAGTGACGTGCTCCACCTGGCCGAGCGCCGGGGATCGCGCGGCCCGGAAGCCGACGGCGAGCTGCGCGCCTGGCTCTACGCCCTCGCCCGCTGGGTCTGCCTGCGCCGGCTCGCCGAGGCCAAGCGCGAGCGGCAGGGTGCGCATGCGGCCAGGGGCGCGGGCGCGGGTGCCGGCTCCCGCGCTTCGAAGACGGCCGCGTCCGCCGCGTCCGTCCCCACCGCCGGGACCGCCGGGACCGCCGGGACCGCTTCCGTAGGCTCCGATTCCCGTTCCGGTTCAGGCCCCGCCCCCGTCTCCGACGAGACCGAGCGGCGGCGCCACCGCGAACTGGCTCAGCTGGCCTGGCCCGAGGCCGCCGGGACGACCCCGGAGCAGCGCGAGGCCCTCGAACTCGCCGTGCGCCACCAGCTCGCCCCCGCCGAGGTCGCCGCCGTCCTGGGCATGGACGTCGCCGAGGCCCGCGGACTGCTCGCCTCCGCCGCCTGCGAGGTGGAGCGCACCCGCGCCGCCCTCGCCGTCGTGGAGACCGGCAGCTGCCCCATCGTCGCCCGCCTCACCGCCGACCATCAGCTGCTGCTCGGCACGGCGCTGCGCCGCGAGCTCGTCCGGCACGTCGACGACTGCCCGCGCTGCCGCCGCACCGCCGAGCGCGCCGGAGCGGGCGCCTGGCCCGGCACGGCCGTCGGCCCGGCCATGCTCCCCGTCGTCGAGGCCCCGCGGGACGCCCTGCCCACAGCCATGGCGCATGTCCCACGCGCGCGGGGCGCCCACCCCCGCTACGACCGGCGCGGTTTCCCGATGGACCCCAAGGACCACGCCGCGCGCCGCGACCGTCTGCGCGCGCGTGCCGTCACGACGACCGTCGTCGCCACCGTCGTGGCCGCCCCGGTGCTCGCCCTCTGGGCCGCCTACCGCGGAGCGCCGCTCACCGGAGAGGGGCACGACGGCAGCTCGGTCACCGCGAGCGAGGGCCAAGGCCCCGACGGCCTCGGCGGCGACGGGGTCCGGGACTACGAGAACGCGGGCAACGCCCGCAAGGGACCCGAGCCCCGCTTCACCGCGGGCAGCCGCGCACCCGACGTCTCCGTAGAGGTCATCAGCGGCGGCGGGCCCCCGTCCGGCTCGGCGACGGGCCCCGGGCGCCTCACCGTCGAGGCGCAGCCCAGCGGCGACACGACGCTCATCACGCTGACGGCGTCCGGCGGTGAGCCGGTCCACTGGTCGGCGAGCGTGGGCGCGTCCTGGCTCTACCTCAGCCGCTCGTCGGGAACGCTCGCGCCGGGGGAGTCGTTCACCATCCAGGTGTACGTCGACCACAGCCGCGAGCCGTCCGGGCCATGGCGTGCGCGGGTCGCCCTCGCACCCTCGGGCGCGGTCGTCTCCATCGACGGATATGGGGATGGGCGTCCGCCTTCCCGGCCGGGGCCGGGGCCGAAGCCGAGCGATCCCCGGCCTCCCGGCCCTGGACCCTCTGATCCGGGGCCTTCCGACCCCGGACCCTCGGACCCCGGTCCTTCCGATCCCGGCCCCACGCCGATGCCGACGGATCCGGAGCCCACGCCGTCGGATCCCGGGCCGTCGGATCCCGGACCGGGGGACTCGTCACCGCCTCCCGGCGAGAGCGAGGGGACTCCTTAGGGAGCTAGGGAGCTAGGGAGCCGGTGTCAGCGTGGGCGGGATCCGCCGGGTGCGGGGCGAGCAGCGGGAGTTGGGAGTTCAGGCGCTGCTCGCACAGCTCCACCAGGCGGTCGTAGCCGTCCTTGCCCATCAGTTCGATCAGCTCGGGGCGGTAGGAGACGTACACCGGGTCGCCCGCGCCGTGCGCCGACGTCGCCGATGTGCACCACCAGTGCAGGTCGTGGCCGCCGGGGCCCCAGCCCCGCCGGTCGTACTCACCGATGGACACCTGGAGGACGCGCGTGTCGTCGGGCCGGTCGATCCACTCGTACGTCCTGCGCACCGGCAGCTGCCAGCAGACGTCCGGCTTCGTCTCCAGGGGCTCGCGGCCCTCCCTGAGCGCCAGGATGTGCAGCGAACAGCCTGCGCCGCCCGCGAAACCGGGGCGGTTCTGGAAGATGCACGAGCCGTTGAACGGGCGGGTCTGGCGGTCGCCGTCCTCGTCCGTGGAGATCCAGCCGGTCTCCCGGCCCACGTCGTGGTGCTGCCAGATGTCGGGCGTGAGCCGCTCCACGTACCCGGCGACGCGCTTCTCGTCGTCGTCGTCCGAGAAGTGCGCGCCCAGCGTGCAGCAGCCGTCGTCGGCGCGGCCCGCCTGGATGCCCTGGCAGCCGCTTCCGAAGACGCAGTTCCAGCGGGAGGTCAGCCAGGTGAGGTCGCAGCGGAAGATCTGCTCGTCGTCGGCGGGGTCGGGAAACTCCACCCACGCACGGGCGAAGTCCAGCCCCTTCTCGTCCGGCTCGCCCCGACCGGCCCTCGCCGTCCTGCCGGACTTCCCGATCTCCTCAGCCTTCTCGGGCCGCCCGACCTTCTCGGCCTTCCCGGTCCGCGTCGCGTTGCCGACCGGTTCGGGCTTCCCGGTCCGCTCCGACTGGTCGCCCTGCTTCGGCTTGCCGACCGGTTCGGGCTTCGCGGCCCGCGTCGCCTTGCCGACCGGCTCGGGCTTCCGGGTCCGCTCCGACTGGTCGTCCTGCTTCGGCTTGCCGATCTGCTCCGGCTTCCCGGTCTGTTCAGGCTTGCCGACCGGCTCGGGCTTCCCGGCCCGTTCCGACTGGTCGGCCGACCCCGGCTTGCTGGCCCGTTCCGACTTGCCGGTCCGCTCCGACCGGTCGGCCTTACCGGCTTTGCCCGGCTTGTCCGCCTTACCGGACTTGCCTGGCTTACCCGGCTTACCCGGCTTACCCGGCTTCTCTGCCTTGCTCGGACTTCCCACCTTCTCCAGCTCCCCTTGCTTCGTCGGCTCCTGGGACCCGGGCGGCGTGGGCGACGACTTCCCCGACTTCGATTTGTCGGCCTTCGTCTTTTTCGTCTTTGGCACGTCTCCAGGGTATGCGGGCGGTGGGCCGCCCGAGGACGGCCCGGTGCCCCATGCGGCGTAGCGTTCCGTACATGAGACTCGGTGTCCTCGACGTGGGATCGAACACGGTGCATCTGCTCGTGGTCGACGCCCATCCCGGCGCGCGCCCGCTGCCCGCGCACTCGCACAAGGCCGACCTGCGCCTGGCCCAACTCCTCGACCCGGCGGGGGCGATAGGCCCCGAGGGCGTCGACCGGCTGGTCGCCACCGTCCGCGCGGCGATGGAGGCCGCCGAGGACAAGGGCGTGGAGGAAGTGCTGCCATTCGCGACCTCCGCGGTGCGCGAGGCGACCAACGCCGATGAGGTTCTGGCCCGGGTCCGGGAAGAGACCGGCGTCGACCTCCAAGTGCTCTCCGGCGAGGAGGAGGCCAAGCTCACGTTCCTGGCCGCCCGGCGCTGGTTCGGCTGGTCCGCGGGCAAGCTCCTCGTCCTGGACATCGGCGGCGGCTCGCTGGAGATCGCGTACGGCATGGACGAGGAACCGGACGCCGCGGTCAGCCTCCCGCTCGGCGCCGGCCGCCTCACCTCCGCCTGGCTGCCGACGGACCCGCCGGACCCCTCGGACGTGAAGGCGCTGCGGCGGCACGTACGCGCGCAGATCGCCCGTACGGTGGGCGAGTTCGCGCGTTTCGGGACCCCGGACCACATCGTGGCGACGTCGAAGACGTTCAAGCAGCTCGCCCGCCTGTCGGGCGCCGCCCGCTCCGCGGACGGTCTCTACGTACAGCGCGAGCTGAAGCGGAGGTCCCTGGAGGACTGGGTTCCGCAGCTCGCCGCGATGACCACGCAGGAGCGCGCGGAGCTGCCAGGCGTCTCCGAGGGTCGGGCCGGTCAGCTGCTCGCCGGGGCGCTCGTCGCGGAGGGCGCGATGGACCTCTTCGGCGTCGAGACCGTGGAGATCTGCCCGTGGGCGCTGCGCGAAGGCGTGATCCTGCGGCGGCTCGACCACCTTCCCCCGGCGTCCTGAGCGGGCCCCCGACGACCTGAGCGCGGCGGAACATGGCATGTGCGGGGCGGAACGAGGCCACCTCCCCGGCGTCCGGGCGCGGCCCGTACCCTGTCCTTCGTGGCAGAACCAGTGGTGCGCATCCCGGATGCGAAGGTCGCCCTGTCGACGGCCTCGGTCTATCCGGAGTCGACGGCGACGGCCTTCGAGATCGCCGCGCGCCTCGGCTACGACGGCGTCGAGGTCATGGTGTGGACCGACCCCGTCAGCCAGGACATCGAGGCCCTGCGCAGGCTGAGCGACTACCACCAGATCCCGATCCTGGCCGTCCACGCGCCGTGTCTGCTGATCACGCAGCGCGTCTGGTCCACCGACCCGTGGGTCAAGCTCCAGCGCGCCAAGGCCGCCGCCGAGAAGCTGGACGCCTCCACGGTCGTGGTGCACCCGCCCTTCCGTTGGCAGCGCAACTACGCGCG
Organism: Streptomyces sp. NPDC003379; assembly: GCF_053589195.1. Lineage (NCBI taxonomy): Bacteria > Bacillati > Actinomycetota > Actinomycetes > Kitasatosporales > Streptomycetaceae > Streptomyces > Streptomyces sp. NPDC003379. The sequence goes on from NZ_JBSFRK010000014.1 coordinate 200,598, forward strand.
CGACTTCGTCGACGGAATCTGGCGCATGGCCGACGAGACGGACGTACGCTTCGCCGTCGAGAACATGTATCCCTGGCGCTACCGCGACCGCGAGATGCTCGCGTACGCCCCCGACTGGGACGTCACCAAGGACGACTACCGCCACTTCACCGTCGACCTCTCGCACACCGCGACCGCCCGCACGGACGCGATGGACATGATCGACCGCATGGGCGACCGGCTCGGCCACGTCCACCTCGCCGACGGCAAGGGCTCCGCCAAGGACGAGCACCTCGTCCCGGGCCGCGGCACACAGCCGTGCGCCGAGCTCCTGGAGCGCCTGGCGAGAACCGGCTTCGACGGGCACGTCGTCATCGAGGTCAACACCCGGCGCGCGATGTCCAGCGCCGAACGCGAGGCCGACCTCGCCGAGGCGCTCGCTTTCACGCGGCTGCATCTGGCCTCCGCGGTGAAGGTGCCCCGCTCATGACCTCGGGCGCGCCGTCGGGGGCCGCCGCTCCGCGCCGCCGGGGACGCCCTTCTCGTACGCAGTCGGAGACCGGACCCGCTACGCGCGACCGCATCCTCCAGGCGGCCCGCGACGAATTCTCCGAACGGGGATACGAGAAGACCTCCGTACGCGGCATCGCCAAGGCCGCCGGCGTGGACCCGGCGCTCGTACACCACTACTTCGGTACGAAGGAGCAGGTCTTCGAGGCGGCCATCACCGTCTCCTTCGCGCCCGCCCTGGAAGCGCCCGCCGCCGTCGAGGAAGGCCCGCTGGACGGGGTCGGCGAGCGCCTGACCCGCTTCATCCTCGGCGTCTGGGAGAACCCCGCCACGCGCGCGCCGCTGCTCGCCATCGTGCGCTCCGCGGTGAACAACGACACGGCCGCCGCGGTCTTCCGCCGCCTCATCGCCACCCAGCTCCTCGGCCGGATCGCGCACCGCCTCGACCTGCCGGACGCGGAGCTGCGGGCCGAACTGGCGGCCGCGCAGCTGGTGGGCATCGCCATGCTGCGGTACGTGATCAAGGTCGAGCCGCTGGCCTCGGCGGACGTGGAGCAGATCATGGCGCGGGTGGCTCCGGTGGTGCAGGGGCACCTGACGGGGGCGTGAGCGACCGGGTGTGAACGACCGGGGCGTGAGTCCAGGAACGTACAACCGGATCGGGTCACCAACTCATTCGCTAACCCGCTCGCTCGCCGAGACACCCGTCCCGCCATCCGGACACCCTGTCCAGATCCTGGAGCCGCGGCGTACGCTCGACAGCAGCCCCATCTCTCCGAAGGAGCGAGCGACGATGCCCGAGCTCAGGTCCCGCACAGTCACCCACGGCCGCAACATGGCGGGCGCCCGCGCCCTTATGCGCGCCTCCGGTGTACCCGGGGCCGACATCGGGCGGAAGCCGATCATCGCCGTGGCCAACTCCTTCACCGAGTTCGTGCCCGGCCACACCCACCTCCAGCCCGTCGGCCGCATCGTCTCCGAAGCGATCCGCGAGGCGGGCGGCATCCCCCGCGAGTTCAACACCATCGCGGTGGACGACGGCATCGCGATGGGCCACGGCGGAATGCTGTACTCCCTGCCCTCGCGCGACCTGATCGCCGACTCCGTGGAGTACATGGTCGAGGCCCACTGCGCCGACGCCCTGATCTGCATCTCCAACTGCGACAAGATCACCCCCGGCATGCTGATGGCGGCCCTGCGCCTCAACATCCCGACGGTCTTCGTCTCCGGTGGCCCCATGGAGGCCGGCCAGGCCACCCTCGTCGACGGCACCGTCCGCAAGCTCGACCTGGTCAACGCGATCAGCGACGCGGTCGACGAGAGCATCTCCGACGAGGACATGCTCCGCATCGAGGAGAACGCCTGCCCGACGTGCGGCTCCTGTTCCGGCATGTTCACCGCCAACTCGATGAACTGCCTGACCGAGGCCATCGGCCTGTCCCTGCCGGGCAACGGCACGGTCCTGGCCACGCACACCGCACGCAAGGAACTGTACGAGCGCGCGGGTGCCACGGTCGTCGAGATCACCAAGCGCCACTACGACGGCGACGACGCCTCCGTCCTGCCGCGCAGCATCGCCACCCACGCGGCCTTCGAGAACGCCATGGCCCTCGACATCGCCATGGGCGGCTCCACCAACACGATCCTGCACCTGCTCGCCGCGGCCAGGGAGGCCGAGGTGGACTACGACCTGACCGACATCGACGCCGTCTCGCGCCGCGTCCCGTGCCTGGCCAAGGTCGCGCCGAACGCCGCGCCCACCACGACGTACTACATGGAGGACGTGCACCGCGCCGGCGGCATCCCCGCGATCCTCGGCGAGCTGTACCGCGGCGGCCTCCTCAACGAGGACGTGCACACCGTCCACTCGCCGTCCATCAAGGAGTGGCTGGACACCTGGGACATCCGCAGCGGGTCGGCGTCGGACGAGGCCGACGAGCTGTGGCACGCCGCCCCCGGCTGCAAGCGCTCCGCCGAGGCGTTCTCGCAGTCCGAGCGCTGGGACACCCTCGACACGGACGCCGCGAACGGCTGCATCCGCGATGTCGCCCACGCCTACTCCAAGGACGGCGGCCTCGGCGTCCTCAAGGGCAACATCGCCGTGGACGGCTGCGTGGTGAAGACCGCGGGCGTCGACGAGTCGATCTGGACCTTCGAGGGTCCCGCGGTCGTCTGCGACTCGCAGGAAGAGGCCGTCGAGAAGATCCTCACCAAGGGCGTCAAGGAAGGGGACGTGGTGGTCATCCGCTACGAAGGCCCCAAGGGCGGCCCCGGCATGCAGGAGATGCTCTACCCGACCTCCTACCTCAAGGGCCGCGGCCTCGGCAAGGCCTGCGCCCTGGTCACCGACGGCCGTTTCTCCGGCGGCACCTCCGGCCTCTCGATCGGCCACGCGTCGCCCGAGGCGGCGTCCGGCGGCACGATCGCGCTCGTCGAGGACGGCGACCGGATCCGCATCGACATCCCGAACCGGACGATCGAGCTCCTCGTCGACGACGCGGAGCTGGACCGCCGCCGCGAGGCGCTCGGCGGCGTGTACGAGCCCAAGGCCCGCGAGCGCAAGGTCTCCGCCGCCCTGCGCGCGTACGCGGCGATGGCGACCAGCGCCGACAAGGGCGCGGTGCGGGACGTGTCGAAGCTCGGCTGAGACCCGAAACCTTTTGGGGCGCGGGCGCGTCCTTGGTGTGAGGAACATGCCAAGGGCGGCCCGCGCCGCCGGTTACGGGGGAACACGATGAGCGAGAACGTCATGACGCCAGAGACGTCCGACGCCACGGACATCGAGGCCGAGACCGAGGCGTCGGCAGCGCAGGCAGCGCAGGCCGCCGCCAGGACCTACCCGATCGCCGCGGACGTCAACGTCCGCTCCGGCCCCGGCACGTCGTACTCCAAGGTCGGCCGCCTCAGCGCGGGCACCCGCGTGACCATCCAGTGCCAGAAATCAGGCGAAACGGTCACGGGCCCGACCGGCACCTCGAAACTGTGGGACCGAATCGGCAGCGGCCGGTACATCTCGGACACGTACGTCCGCACGGGCAGCAACGGCTACGTGGCACCACGCTGCTGACGAGCGCCCCCGGAAGCCGCCGGACTCCGGAAGAGGGGGCTCACCCGGATTTCGGCGGCGGTGTCGTCGTCGAGTCGAAGGCGAGCACGGTGCTCTCGGTTGCGACCCCGACCACGAGACGCCCCCGACGGCGGCGCACGGCCCGGGGAACTGCCGGGCCCCGGAGGAGTGGGCTCAGCCGGATTTCGGCGGCGTCGTCGCGTCGAAGGCGAGCACCGTGTTCTTGGCCGCGGCCACGACCAGCAGGCGCCCGGCGACGGTGACGCGCGGCGCGGCGTTCACCTCGCCCGCCACGCCGTCGGCCCGCGGATTCGTCGTCCACAGCGGCTCGCCCTTGAGTGCGGAGAGCGCGACGACCCTGCCGCTGGCCGAGCTGAAGTACAGCACCCCGTCGCCGTCGCCGTCGCCGTCGCCGTCCCCGGCCACCGGCCCCGACGCGCCCTCCACGCCCGTCTGCCGGGACCACTTCTTCCGGCCGGTCGCGGGGTCGAGCGCCGTGACGAGCCCGGTCCGCCCGCTCACATAGACCGTGCCGCCCGCCGTCGCGGGCGTACCGTCGTACGTCTTCGCCAGGCGCGAGTACGTGACCTTGCGCAGAGCCCGGTCCACCCGTGTCACCCCGTCGAAGCCGACCGACGCCGGTCCCTCCATCCGCTGATGAAGGAGTACGAGACTGTCACCGGCGGTACCGACCGGCATGACGGGGCCCTTGACGGCGACGGCCCCGCCCAGGCGACCCGAGGCCAGGTCGACGGCGCGCAGAACGGGGTGGCGCACCTCGCCCGAGGACACCTCGGCGTCCGGCGCGCACATCGCGTACAGCCGCGTGCCCGCCGGAACCGGCGCGCACTGCGTGCCCGAGGGGAACGGCTCGCGCCACAGCACCTTCCCGCTGTGCGCCCGCCGCCCCTCGAAGCGGGAGTTCGACGCGTCGACCGTCACGACGGTGGAGCCGAGCACCACGGCGTCCCGCGTCCGCCCCGTCACGGCCGTCGACTGGGCGCCGGACGGCACGGACCACAGCTCCTCGCCCTTGTCCGCGTCGACGGCGACCACTTCGGTGGCCGGACCGGTCGCGCCCTCGGCCGCGAAGCGGTAACCGAGCACCGTGTCGTCGGTGACGCCCACCAGATGCATGCCCTGGACCGGCACGCCCGGACTCTTCTCCGTCCACACGCGGGAACCGTCGGACGCCCTGATCCGGGTCGCGACGACCCCGCCGCCCCCGCAGAACAGCGCGTCACCGCGTGCCTCGCACCGCAGCTCGTCCGGGATGTCCGCCCGGCCGCCGGGCACCGTCTTCCGCCACGGCCGGAACCCGTCCGGGAGGGGCGCCCCGGTCGCCGCGACGTTGCGTCCCCCGTCGCCCGCGCCACCTGCGTCACCTGCGCCGCCCGGCCCGCCGGAGTCACCGCCCCGCATCAGCGCGACGCCGCCGCAGATCGCGGCGACGGCGACGACGGCCGCGAGTACGGCACGCGGGCGGCGGCGGGTACCGGGGGCACCGGTGCCGGCCCGCTGCGGGGCGGTCGGAGGCGGCGTGGCGTCATCCGTGGACAGATGGTGCTGCGTATCCGTCTCACGCGTACTGCGCGCGCCACCCCCCGAGGGAGCCGCGCCCCCGAGATCCGTGGGCAGGTCCCGCAGCCGTACGAGGAGTTCGTCCGCCGAGGGCCGGTCCTTCGGGTCCTTCGCCAGGCACGGCTCGACGACCTTCCGCAGCGCGACCGGGACCGAACCCAACGACGGCGGCTCGTGCACGACTTGGTACGCCGTCATGTACGGGCTGTCGGCGTCGAAGGGCCCCTGCCCCGTCGCCGCGTAGACGAGGAGCGTGCCCAGCGAGAAGACGTCGGAGCGCGGCCCCACCCCGCGCGGCGCCTGCAACTGCTCCGGCGACATGAATGGCGGCGTCCCGATGACCCGCCCCGTCATCGTCAGCGTCTGCTGGTCCGCCGCGCGCGAGATGCCGAAGTCGATGACCCGGGGCCCCTCGGGGGAGAGAACCACATTGGACGGCTTGAGATCCCGGTGCACGACCCCCGCACGGTGGATGTCGCGCAACGCCTCCGTCAGACCAATGGCCAGCGTGCGCAGCTCGGCGCCGCCGATCGGCCCGTGCTTGGCGATGCGCTGGGCGAGCGTATGGCCTTCGATGTACGTCGTGGCCATCCACGGATGCGCGGCCTCCGGATCGGCGTCGATCACGGCCGCGGTGAAGGCACCGCTGACCCGCCGGGCCGCGGCCACCTCCTGCCGGAAGCGGATCCGGAACTCCTCGTCGTCCGCGAACTGCTGGTGGATCAGCTTGATCGCCACGGGGCGCCCCGAAGCCGTGCGCGCCAGGAAGACCGTGCCCATGCCGCCGGCGCCGAGCCGCGCCTCCAGCGGATAGCCGCCGATCTCCTCCGGGTCTCCTCCACGGAGTGACACTGTCCGGACCTCCCCGCGATCCCCCGTTACGTCTTACGCCGCCCAACGTAGCCGCCGGGTGGTGGGGGAGGACAAGGAGGGGGACGAATAGGGCGCGCCGCGGCGCCGCGCCACGCAGCCCTCGTGTCGCCGCCCGGCCGGGCACGCCCCCTCACCGGGCGATAATCAAAAGGTGAGCGAAGAACCCACCATCCCCGGCCCGCGGCCCGAGCCCATCCGTTTCTTCGGCGCGACGTGGGTCGCCCACGACGGCGGCTACGGCGCCCGCCGTGCCGGTGTCGCCGTCGGCTCGCTGCTCGCGGCGGCGGCGGGCTGCTTCGTGCTGCGCTTCGCGTACGAGGGTCTGGCCATCGCGGACGTGGGCAAGTTCGTCAACCTCCTCGTCGTCGTGATGTTCGCGATCTGTAGCGCGCTCGCCTTCCGCCGCACCTGGGAGGGTTTCACCAAGCGCCACGACCCGGCGTCCCAGGCCTCGATGCGAGGCCTGCTGACGATCGGCTTCATCGGCAGCCTCCTCGCCTACTTCGTCCGCTCCCTGACCGAGGCCCCGGGTGAACAACTGCACCGCGAGGAGTACGAGGCGGCACGCATCCAGTACGCGAAGCGGACGTCACGACGGACGGGCAACCCGTCACGGAAGAGGCGCAGGGCCTGACGCGCGCCGTTTCCGGCCGCCGCCCCCACGAGCCCTTGACGGGCCACACCCCCCGGAGGATTATTCATCGTGTGATGAATAACAGGCGGCGTCCGAGGGATGCCCTCCTCAGCCAGACCGACGGCGACCAGCCCAACGGCGACGAGACCCGCCCCGGCCCTGGCCCCGGCCCCGCCATCCTCGCCAAGGACCTCACCGTGGTCCGAGGCCCCCGCACCGTCCTCCGCGGCCTCGACTTCGCGGTTCCGCGAGGTCGGATCACCGGGATGCTCGGCCCCTCCGGCTGCGGCAAGTCCACCCTCATGCGCGCGGTTGTCGGCACCCAGGCCAAGGTCACCGGCACCCTGTGCGTCCTCGGCCACCCGGCGGGCGCCCCCGACCTGCGCTCCCGCATCGGATACGTCACCCAGCATCCCTCCGTCTACGACGACCTGTCCGTCCGCCAGAACCTGGACTACTTCGCGGCCGTCCTCGACCCCGGCCGCGGCACCGCCGCCGAACGCCGCCGCGACCACGTCACCCGAGCCATCGATGACGTCGACCTCACCTCGCACGCCGACTCCCTCGCCGGCAACCTCTCCGGCGGCCAGCGCAGCCGCGTCTCCCTCGCCGTCGCACTCCTCGGCGCCCCCGAACTCCTCGTACTCGACGAGCCGACCGTCGGCCTCGACCCCGTACTCCGCCGCGACCTGTGGAACCTCTTCCACACCATCGCCGCCGAACGAGGCGCCGCCATCCTCGTCTCCTCCCACGTCATGGACGAGGCGGAACGCTGCCACCGCCTCCTCCTCATGCGCGACGGCGAGATCCTCGCCGACGACACCCCGGAAGCCCTGCGCGCCCGCACCCACTCCGACACGGTCGAAGCGGCCTTCCTCCACCTCGTGGACGAGGCCACGGCCCCGTCCCGCTGAACGCCAGGAGAGACGAGGAGCCCCCGATGAACCCCTACCGCGCCCTCGCCACCGCCGCCCGCGTCCTGCGCCAGCTCCGCCACGACCCGCGTTCCATCGCGCTGATGATCCTGGTCCCCTGCGTGATGCTGCTGCTCCTGCGCTACGTGTTCGACGGCGACCCCCGCACCTTCGACTCCATCGGCGCCTCGCTCCTCGGCATCTTCCCGCTCATCACGATGTTCCTGGTGACCTCGATCGCCACCCTCCGCGAACGCACCTCCGGCACCCTCGAACGCCTCCTCGCCATGCCCCTCGGCAGAGGCGACCTCATCGCCGGCTACGCCCTCGCCTTCGGCGCCCTCGCCATCGTCCAGTCCGCCCTCGCCACGGGGCTCGCGCTGTGGGCCCTCGGCCTGGACGTCACCGGCTCCGCCTGGCTGCTGCTCCTGGTCGCCCTGCTCGACGCCCTGCTCGGCACCGCCCTCGGCCTCTTCGTCTCCGCCTTCGCCGCGTCCGAGTTCCAGGCCGTCCAGTTCATGCCGGCGGTGATCTTCCCCCAGCTCCTGCTCTGCGGCCTGTTCGCACCCCGCCCCAGCATGCAACCGGCCCTGGAGCGGATCTCCGACATCCTCCCCATGTCCTACGCCGTCGACGGCATGAACGAAGTCCTCCGCCACCCCGACATCACCGGTGACTTCGTACGCGACGCCGTCATCGTCGCCGCCTGCGCCCTCCTGGTCCTCGCCCTGGGCGCGGCGACCCTGCGCCGCCGCACGGCCTGAACCCCGGCCCGTCCGCCCACCGGACGCACCACCTGCCCGACGCACCCCAATGCGAGGATGGCCCTCGGACGACGCAACCCCGGAGGCCCCGCTCATGAGCCGCACCACGAGCCAGAAAGTCGCAGTCCTCGGCACCGGAAAGATCGGTGAAGCCCTGCTCAGCGGCATGATCCGCGGCGGCTGGGCCCCCGCCGACCTCCTGGTCACCACCCGCCGCCAGGAACGCGCCGACGAGCTCCGCACCCGCTACGGCGTCACCCCCGTCAGCAACGCCGACGCCGCCAAGCAGGCCGACACCCTCATCCTCGCCTGCAAGCCCCAGGACATGGCGAAGCTGCTCGACGAACTCGCCCCGCACGTCACCGCCGACCGCCTCATCATCAGCGCCGCCGCCGGCATCACCACCGCCTTCATCGAAGAACGCCTGGCCGAGAGCACCCCGGTCATCCGCGTCATGCCGAACACCCCCGTCCTCGTCGACGAAGGCATGTCCGTCATCTCCGCCGGCAGCCACGCCACCGCCGACGCGCTGGCCCACGCCGAGGACATCTTCGGCGCCGTCGGCAAGACGCTGCGGGTCCCCGAGACACAGCAGGACGCCTGCACGGCCCTGTCCGGCTCGGGCCCCGCCTACTTCTACTTCCTCGTCGAGGCCATGACCGACGCGGGCATCCTGCTCGGCCTGCCCCGCGACAAGGCCCACGACCTGATCGTCCAGGCGGCGATCGGCGCCTCCGTCATGCTCCGCGACAGCGGCGAACACCCCGTGAAGCTCCGCGAGAACGTCACGTCCCCCGCGGGCACGACGATCAACGCCATCCGCGAACTGGAGAACCACGGCGTTCGCGCCGCCCTCATCGCCGCCCTGGAAGCCGCCCGAGACCGCAGCCGCGAACTGGCCTCCGGCAACAACAACTGACGCAGCGGCAAGCCCCGGACCTACGCCCCCGGCGAGAGAAGCGACGAGGTGGTCACCACCTCAGCAAACCCCCCACCATGCAGGGAAACCGCCGAGGCCTGCGCCAACTCCTCCGCCCCACGCCGCCATCCAAAGGGCCCCGCCAGATCAAAGGTGTACGTCGCGTCCAGCGCGAACAACACCTCGTACCCGAGATTCCCACCCATCCGCGCGGTCGTCTCCGCGCACATGTTGGTCTGGATCCCGGCCACCACGAACTGCGTGATCCCCGCGGCCTTGAGCCACGCGTCCAGATCCGGCGTCCCATAGAAGGCCGAGTTCACGGTCTTCGTCAGCAACAGCTCCGGCCCTGCCCCCTTCCCCCGCCGCTCCTCGACGTACTCCTTGAAGTCGTTCCCCTTATAACCCGGCCGCAACGGCGACCCCGGCTTCGGCGAGTCATGCCGTACGAAGACCACCGGACGCCCCGCCGTCTGCCACGCGTCGATCAGTGCGGCGATGTTGTCATCGGCCGCCGGATTGTTCCTGGCCCCCCAGAACTCCTCCTCCTCGAACCCCCTCTGTACGTCCACCACGACCAGCGCTGCGTTCTCTGCGATCTCCATGACCACGATGCTGCCGCCACGGCCACCGCCACCCCAGAGGCGCAGAAGCCAGCGATCGATGGTTTACTGCCACCGTGCCCAGCACCAGCACCGCCGCCTCCACGGAGACCCCCGAACACCCCCAGCGGATCGCCCTCCTCTCCTTTCCCGGCATCCGTGCCTTCGACGTCTCCGTCATCACCGAGGTCTGGGGCACCGACCGCTCCGACCGCGGTGTCCCACGCTTCGACCTCCGCCGCGTCGCCGCGGACCCCGCCCCCGTCCCCATCCGAGGCGGACTCACGCTCGCACCCGACCGCACCCTCGCCTGGCTGACCCGGCTCACCGGCACGGACCTGATCGTCGTCCCCGGCCTGGACGAACACCTCACGCCCGCACCGCAGCCGATCCTCGAAGCCCTGCGCACGGCCCACGCACGAGGCATCACCATCGCGGCCCTCTGCGGCGGCGCCTTCGCCCTCGCCCAGGCAGGACTCCTGGACGGGCGCCGCGCGATCACCCACTGGAACCTCGTCGAACTCCTCCGAACCCATCACCCCCTGGTCAACGTCGAACCCGACGCCCTCTTCATCGAGGACGACAACATCTGGACCGCCGCGGGCACAGCCGCCGGCATCGACCTGTGCCTGCACCTGGTCCGCACCGCCCACGGCTCCGAAACAGCAGCCACCATCGCCCGCTCCATGGTCACCGCCCCCTTCCGCACCGGCACCCAGGCCCAGTTCATCGAGTACCCCACACCACGCGCCGACCGCGACGCCGATGCCCTCGCCTCCGTACGCGAATACGCCCTCCGTCACCTCCACGAACCGCTCACCGTCACCGACCTCGCCACCCGCGCAGGCATGTCGGCACGCTCCTTCGCCCGCCACTTCACGGCAGCCACCGGCACGACCCCACTCCGCTGGCTCCTGGACCAGCGCATCGCGGCCGCACAGAAGCTGCTCGAACGCACCGACCTGCCCATGCCCGAGGTGGCCCGCCGCGCGGGATTCGGCAGCGAGGTCACGATGCGCCAGCACTTCGCATCGCGCCTCGCCACCAGCCCCCGCGCCTACCGCACCTCGTTCACCGGCGGCAACAGCCCGATCGCCCGATAGGCACCGTCCACCGTCGGCCTGGCCATCCCCCTGGCCCGCTCAGCCCCCTGCCGCAACACCTCCTCTACATACGCGGGATCCGCCACCAGCTCCTTGTGCCGCTCCTGTACGGGCCTGAGAAGTTCCACCACGGCCTCGGCGGTGTCCCTTTTCAGTGCGCCATACGACTCGTATACACCGCTCAAGGCTTCTGGGTTCCCGCCTCCGCAAGCGGCGAGGATCTCCAGCAGATTCGAGACCCCAGGCTTTGACTCGCGGTCGAAGGCGACCTCGCTGCCGCTGTCCGTGACCGCCCGCAAGATCTTCTTCCGCACGATGTCCGGCTCGTCCAGCAGATAGACGATCCCGGCCCCCGCCTCGTGGGACTTGCCCATCTTCGACACCGGGTCCTGCAGGTCCATGACGCGCGCCGCCACCTTGGGAGGCGTGGCACGAGGCACCACGAACGTCTGCCCGTACCGCTGGTTGAACCGCACCGCCAGGTCCCGAGTGAGTTCGACGTGCTGCGTCTGGTCCTCACCGACGGGCACCTCGTCGGCCCCGTACGCCAGGATGTCCGCCGCCATCAGCACGGGATAGGTGAGCAGCGACAGCCGCACGCTCCCGCCCCGCGCCCGCTCGCGCACGGACTTCTCCTTGTACTGGATCATCCGCCGCATCTCGCCGTCCGTGGCGACGCACTCCAGCAGATACGAGAGCCGGGCATGCTCGTCGACATGGCTCTGGACGAAGACGGTGGCCCGCTCGGGATCGATCCCCGACGCGAGCAGCAGCGTCGCCGCCTGCCTACTGAGCCTGCGCACCCGACCGGGATCGTGGTCCACCGTCAGCGCGTGCAGGTCCACGACGCTGAACAGCGACTCGGCCCGGTACTGGTCCACCTCGGCCCACTGCCGGATGGCTCCCAGGTAGTTCCCCAGGGTCAGATGCCCCGTCGGCTTGACCCCGCTGAAGATCCTCGTCATCTCTCCGCCTCCTGCTCGGGACCGCCGGCCCGACGACCGGGCTCCGGGTCCTCCAGGGGGAGAAACACGAACGGCCGCCGAGACGGCGGCCGTTGGGTACATGCGTATGTACGGCCGCCGTCAGGCGGCCCACCACAGCTGGGTGTACGCATGCGTTGTCATGCCCTTCAGACTAGCGCTGGGGGGACCCCCCGGCAGGGAGTTGACACTCCAGGAGGGCATACGTAGTGTTCTCCGAGTTGCCCGACGTGAGCGTCGACCACTTGGTCGGTCCCCGGGCAGCCATTCCGCAACAACCATCAAGCGATCGACGTCGCGTTCCCTTCCGGGATCCGCCTTCGGCTCGTTTTCATGTGTATTTGCGAAATGAGGAATCGGCGTTCGAAAGGACGCCCCCGATTAGGTCGGGAGCCACGATTCCGCTAAAGTCTCACTCGTCGGAACGGCCCAACAGCCGCGAAGACAACTCCCGCTGACTGGGAATCAGGCCCGAAAGGATCTGATAGAGTCGGAACCGCCGGAAAGGGAAACGCGAAAGCCGAAAGGCCGGAGCGGGAACCGGAAAGGCACCGAGGAAGTCGGACACGAAAGAGTCTGATAG